>JBJFGC010000064.1:0-5236 GCA_051892315.1 Eubacteriales bacterium | reverse complement strand
GAGGGTGGGGGGTACGGGGGGAGGGTACTTTTTTGGGGAAAGTACCCTCCCCCCGTCGAACTTATATTTTTTAATTATGCCCGTACGCATCCACGTCGAGACCGTTCAGGACGCGGGAGGTATCGTTGACCACTTTGTCCACGAGGTCGTTTGTGGTGTAGAATTCGCCGGCGCCGTTCACGACGACGAAAATTTTCCCTGTGCTGAGCTTGTCCGTGGAGCTTGCGTAGTACTGGTAGAACTTGTACTCAAACTCGTCTCCGGACGTGTTTTCGTAGGTCATCGTGAGAACGAGACGGTTGTCATCCGAAATCAGCGCCGCGCGGTCCTCTGCGGAGAGCAGCGCGTATTCCTGGTTCGTGATGTTCAGCATCGTCTTGTAGTATTCCCGGAAGTTTTTCACCTCCGCGTTCGGAATCTCAACGCCGCTGTTCACTTCCACAACGTCCAGTACCGCGTTCGAGTCCGCGTCCACGCTGTGCGTCAGACGGAAGTCAACGTCCACTTTGTCGTTCTTCAGCGTGATCCGCGCCACCTCTGTGATGTTCACAAAGAACGGCGTCGGGAAAATCCAAGCAAACGTGTCGTTCTCCAGCCAGCCAAGCAGCTCGTTCGAAACCTTGCAGATGATGTTGTAGCCGAACAGATTCGAGGTCGCGTAGTACGTGCCGTCCGGCTGCTGCTCGGAAACGAAAAGGAAGAACTGATAATCCTCAAAGGTGTACGCAATCGTGTACGCCGGTTCGTCCAGACCGTATTCCGCCGCCTGCTCCTCCGTCGGAAGATAGCATTCCACCGAGTCTCCCGTCAGAGCGATGAAGTTGTACAGAATCTGGAAATACAGGTTGTCGTTGGCTTCGTAGTATACGCCGTTTCCGCCGCCTTCGGGAAGCGGATAGGTCATTTTGATTTCCGTGATGGCGTCGGGATTTTTCTTCTCCTCATCCGGAACGCGCTGGATATGAACGAACAGGTCCTCCCCGTGCCATACCGAGAAGTTATCCACGTAGAAGTAGTTGTTCTGGGACATTCCCGCGGTCAGCAGCGGCTGGAGCAGGACCTTCGCCGGCTGAAGAATCGTATCCGCGAGGGTCGTGCTGACAATATACGCCGCATCGCGGTCCGCGTACTTCACGTAGTAGCCGCCCTCCGTCACCAGCTCGTCCCCGACGTACATCGTGAACTTCTCGCCCAGCGTGGACGTCACCGTCCACGACGCCTGCGGCTCATCCAGACCGTACTCCGCAAGAAGCTCGGGGGTCAGGTCCGTCGCCACGCGCATCATCGCCGTCGGCGTCCCGGCGGAGACAATCAGGCTGGAGAAAATTTCCGGATCAAAGCTCAGTCCGACGCAGCCTTCCAGCTGGAACGTATCGGACGAGTCCCGGTAAATCTTATACCCACCGTATTCGTTCGTCACCTCAATGGACTGGATCTCCGAACGCTGCAGCGGCTCGAAAATGTAAATGTTGGTGGTCTTTGCCGTCACCTGCACCTCGCCCGGCAGCAGCTCCTGCGTGACCGTCCCGTCGTCCTCTACCGTGGTCAGCGGACGAATCACAGCAAAATACAGAACCAGCATGACGACAAACAGCGCCCCAAACACGATAATAAGCGTTTTTTGTTTCTTTATCATGGCAAAATCTTGTCTTTCTAAGGGTTTTGTGAGGGGTTACGCGTTTCACTGACGTGAGTTCGATTGTGCAGTAGTTACGCGAAGCGTAACTACTGCCCCTACCCTCAAAAAATGAATGAACAGAATGCAGTGCAAATCAAGCAAAAATCTGCACAAACTTTGTGGCTTCATCTTTTGAAAGTTTTTGGAAGGGGGTACGGGGGAAAGCTTTTTTGGGGAAAAGTTTCCCCCGCAAGTCCCATCGGGTTACGCATTTAACTATGCTTCCGCCGTGTAATCACGACAACGCCGGCGATGGCGAAGATGACGGGAAGAACGGTGGTCATAGCAACCGTCCAGCGGTTGGACTCGGCGGTGGTGACGGTAATTTCGTCGTCATCGAAGGGCTTGCGCTCGAGCTTGGAGAGAACGCGCTCACGGCCAATGGCCTTCATCGAAGCCGTAATGATGTCATCGTTCGCGTAGGCATTGGTTTCAAGGTAGCTTCCGGACGCGAAGGACGGGGAGCCGAACGCCATGACGTAGGAATAATAGTATTCGTTGTCCACAATGCGCGTCTCACGGGAAATGGTCACAAGGTTGTACGAGCTGCTGCCCGTTACCATGCCGTTTTCCATCTGCTCTGCCGTGTTGTAGGACTTGAGAACCGCGGAAACGTCGCGCGAACCGTTCAGACCGCCGCCGGACGTCCACAGAATGTCAATCGGCGCGGACTTGCGGATGATGGTCTTCGGCGGTGTCGCCAGATTGTTCAGGTCGCTGTAAATGGACGCGCCCAGCGTGTCCTTCTGGTATTCCGTGATAATGGAGTAGCCGTCCACGGACATCGAATGGTCCATGTCGCGGATGGTCGTGTCCGCCACGTACGCAATGCCCCATTCCTCTAAGAATTCGTTCAGATTGGTCAGGTTTGCCACGTTTTCCGGCGACTCGAACACGAGCAGCGCCGCGTAGTTGTCAAGGAGCTTGTCCAGCTTTTCAATCTCGTTGCGGGACGGGTCCTCCGCCTCCGCGCCGATGAAGTCGTAAATCGGGTCGAAAATCACAAGAATCCGGCAGTCCTCGCTCAGCTCCTCCTGCGCCAGATTCACCGGCGTCACCTCAAAGCCGTTGTCGTAGAACAGCTGCATGAGGTAGCCCGCGCTCTCGAGACTCTCGCCGTGCTCCGTCGTGAAGGAGACCACCGGCTGGTCCGTCTGCGTCACCTGCATGATGCCGGAAAGCATCTTGTTTTCTCCGTTGTAGGCCCAGACCGTCGATGGGTCGGACAGGTCGCTGAAGCTGAAGAACGCTTCCGCGGTGAAGACACGTACCTCGCCGCCGCTTTCCACCACCACGGAGTCGGTGTCAATGTCCGTCGCCGCCGTCTGGTAGAATTCGCGGAAGAAGGACGGGTTCTTCAGAACGTCCACACACTCTACGTGTACGTTTTTGAACTCCTCCTCAAGCTGGAGAGCGGTCGTGTAAATGTACTTCATGTAGCCGGAGTTGGTTCCGGTCATGAGAACGTCCGGTTCGCTCGCAAAGTAAATGTTGACGTCGGTCTTGATGTCGGACATGATTTCCCGCGCTTCCTCGGACAGCGTGAACAGCTGCTCCTCCGTCATGTCAATGTACCACATGTATTTGGAGGCAAGCGCCGTGAAGATAATGTTGAAAATCACGACAATCGCAATGAACGCGATGGTGAAAACTGTCGCAACGGAACCGTACTTGAATTTTCTGCTTCTGAGCAATTTGTTGTTTGTCATCGGATGGTTCCCCCTGGATTACGCGTAGCGTCTTCTCTCGTATACACGGACGGAAAGGAAGAGGAACACCGCGGTAATCGAGAGGTAGTATACGGTAGCGGCAATGTCAAAAATGCCGTTGGTGAAGTTGACATAACGGGAATAAACGGAAATCCAGTTCAGGATGTAGCGGATGAAGTAGGTGTCGATGAGGTTATTGAAAATGGCGGCCGCCGCAAAGCCGAGCAGAATCGCCATCGTTCCGATGGACGCCGTGACGGTGCTTTCGGTGAGCGTCGAGACGAAAATCCCGACCGCAATGAAGCACATTCCAATCAGCAGCATCGCAATCAGGCAGCCGACCGCCTTTCCGACGTTCGGTTCCCCGTACCCAAACAACGGCAGATAATAGACGCAGCTGAGAAGCACCGTTCCGCCGAACATCGTCAAAGCCGCCAGAAACTTTGCCAGAATCATCGACGTGATGGAAACCGGCGAGGTCATCAGAAGCTGCTCCGTCCGCGTCCGCCGCTCCTCGGCGAAGCTGCGCATCGTGAGCAGAGGAACAATGACAATGTAGCCGAAAATCATCAGCTGGAAGTAGCCGGAAACATCCGACGTCCCCGACTGAAGCGTCGCAACAGCAAACATAAATCCGGATACGGCCAGAAATACCGCCAGGAACACGTATCCGAGCGGGGTCGTAAAATACCCGCGCATTTCTTTCTTGTAAATAGCAAACATAATCTGAAACTCACTTTATTTCTATAGTGGGATGTTCGCGGGGGAAGCTTTTCGGGAAAAAGCTCCTCCGCCCCCTCTCAAAACCTTTTCCGGCCGGAAGGGGAGAGTAAGGTGCAATGCCAGAAGGATGGCGCTCGAGCGGGGTTCTCTCCGGTCCCGCTCACTTTCCCATATCCATAATCTTGATGAAGACTTCCTCGAGGTTCATGCCGAGAGGTTCCATGCCGAGGAGGGGGAAGTTCTTTTCAGCGACGGCGTAGAAGACGGGCTTGCGGATGTCGACGCCCTTTTCGGATTCGACAAGGTAGGTGTAGCTGTCAAGCTCGCGCTCGCCGGTCAGCTCCACAGAAAGAACGCCCGGGATGGAGCGCAGGAGAGTCTGTACCTCGCGCTGCGGACCGCAGATTTTGAGACTGTAGCGGCGGTTTTCCTCCACCACGCGGGTGATGTTTTCGGTCCGCTCGTCCGCGATGATCTTGCCTTCGTTGATGATGATGATCCGGTCGCAGACGGACTGAACCTCCGAAAGAATGTGCGTGGAGAGAATCACCGTGTGCGTCTGGCCGAGGTTGCGGATCAGGTTGCGGATTTCGATAATCTGCTTCGGGTCAAGCCCTACCGTCGGTTCGTCAAAGATAATCACCGGCGGGTTGCCGACCAGCGCCTGCGCAATGCCGACCCGCTGGCGGTAGCCCTTCGACAGATTCTTGATGAGCCGGCCGCGGACGTCGTCGATCTTTGTCACCTGCCGGATCTCGGCAAGGTGCCGTTCGCGGTTGAGGCGGCAGCTCTTGATTTCGTAGACAAAGTTCAGGTATTCGTCTACCGTCATGTCTACGTAAAGCGGGGGCTGCTCCGGCAGAAATCCGATGAGCTTCTTTGCCTCGTTCGGATTTTCCAGAATGTCAATGCCCCCGACCTTCGCTTCGCCCGACGTGGATGAGAGATAACCCGTCAGAATGTTCATCGTGGTCGACTTGCCCGCTCCGTTCGGCCCGAGAAATCCCACGATTTCCCCCTTGCCTACCTTGAAGCTGATGTCGTCCACGGCAAATTTCGTGCCGTAGTTTTTTACAAGATTGTTTATTTCAATCATACTGAAGTATCGTTCCCTCCGGTTTTTTTG
>JBJFGC010000063.1:0-5251 GCA_051892315.1 Eubacteriales bacterium | reverse complement strand
TTCGGGCAGAATCTGCTGGAAGCCGAAACGGGGTTTGTGTGCGAGCAGACGCACGTGGCCATTGGCTCCTTCATCTCGGACGAGGTCTACTTCAAGAAGCCGTACAACAACATCAAGGCCAACTATGACGCGTACGCGAGAACGGATATGGCGCGTCTGGATCCGTACGATTTCACGGAGCAGTCGGAATACGCGGCAAACCGCATTTACGATTGTCAGGAGCTTCTCGCAGACAACGACGTGCTGCTGGACTGACCACCCCATCCGACCGATGCAAATAACATGACAAAAGCCCTGCGGCAGGATCAACATAGCCTACCGCAGGACTTTTGTCACTGTGCATTTTTTCGCAAGCGTCAGCTCCGCCGCTTTCTTCCAGAATTCATCCAAGAAAATCCTTTTCGTTGTCATTTTCGGTGCAGACAATTTCCGGAACGATTTCCATATCCTCTGCATTTGGCAGAAGAGGTTCGGGAGACGTAAGCGGGGGGATAAGGCTGTTGTATTTGGCAGAGTAATCCTCTTCCAATGCAGTTCCTACAAAAACATCGCTGCCGAGCAAAATGGAAGCAGGGAGCTGTATTTCTTTAAGAGAATTACAGTATGCAAATGCTTGCTCCCCGATACTTACCGTATGTTGTGGGATGGAATCAAATTGTATCGTTTCCAAGTATACACAATTATCGAAGGCGCTTGTTCCAATGTATTCAATCTTGGAGGACATTCGTATTTCACGAAGGCCATCCTCCAATCGATAACAACAAAGAAAAGCATAATCGTCTATAATTGTAACCGTATCTGGAATATAGATTGAAGTGATCACTCTCTCATCTGTATAGGTGAGCAAATCGAAAACGTGCTTGCCAATCATGTTGATTCCGTCGGGAATGACAACATCTCCGCCGGGACCACAATATTTTGTTAAAATTGCCCGTCCGTTTTCATCATACTCGACGGCAAAATCCTGCGAAAAGGCTGCTGCGGGAGAAGAAACCGCTTCGGGCAGAGAAGACGGAGATTCCGTATGGATTGGTTTCGAGGTACCGGACGATAGAATGAGAAGCAATGATAAAATAAGGATTTTTTCAAACATAGTTTCTTTTACACTGATTTGAAAATTTTTGCGGAGGGGGAGATGCTTTTTTCAAAAAGTATCTCCCCCTCCGTAAAGAATACCATTATTACTTTGTAATTGTAATTTTGTTAATGACGCCAGCCTTGTCAGGGTCGATGCCGCGGACGATGGTCATGCAGCACGCAAGAAGCTGGAAGAACATGACGGCCATGTAGGGGAAGGTCATTTCGCTGCCGGTGTCGGGAAGGACAACAGCAGTGGTACCTGCCGGTGCTTCGGAAGCGTCGTTGGTTACAACAACAACATCCGCGTTCACGGCGAGGAGCTTTTCGATAATCGCCGCAGAGTCGTCCGACGTCTTGCCCTTCGGAGAAATCACAAAGACAAGGTCACCGGACTTGACCTGGGCGATGGGACCATGATGGAAATCGGAGGTCGGATAGCCCTTCATCTTGATCTTGTTGGTCTCCAACATCTTGAGTGCACCCTCGAGTGCGATGCTGTAGGACACACCGCGGCCCAGAAGAATCGCGCCGGGAATGTTCTGATATTTTTCAGCAAATGCCTTAATATCATCGAATTTGGTGTCAAGAAGCTCTGCCGCCTTGGCCGATACGCCGCGCATTTCCTCGATCAGCGCGTCGTTGTCCGCCCATACCGCCGCCATCGTGCCGAGAAGCATCATCTGCGTCGTGAAGGTCTTCGTAGCAGCAATGCTCGCTTCGTGACCGCAGCCACAGTAGAGGTGGTACTTTGCGCTCTTTGCCATCGGAGAGTCGGTGTTGTTGGTCACAGCAACGGTAATCGCACCATCGGCCTTCGCACTTTCCAGAACCGCCAGAACGTCTTCTGCACGTCCGGACTGGGATACGCCAACCACGAGCATTCCCTTCAGATTGACCTTCGCGCCGTATTTGGTGAAGACGGAAGGCGTGCCAAGGGTGCAGGGAATCCCTGCGTAAATACCGAACAGATACTGCGCGTATACGCACGCATGATCGGAAGTCCCGCGCGCTGCAAAGTAAATGCTGTTCACATCGGCTGCCTTTGCTTCGGCAACAAGGGTGCGAATGGTGTCCAGGTTCTGGTCAATGACCTGCGAAAGAGCCCTGGGCTGTTCTCTGATTTCAAGTTCAAGATTGATCATGATGGTTATCTCCTGCTAAAATTATATAAGTTGTAAGGTTTTAAGAAGAAAGATGCCGACAAAAATCGTCAGAATGCACATCATCGTAGTCAAAAGCAGAATTTGTGCCGAAAGCTCATAGTCGTTGTCCATTTTCTTCGACATAATGTAGCTGGCTACCGCTGTAGGCGCGCCAAAACAAATCAGGATAACGCCCAGAGAAGGCCCACGAAGCCCGATCAGGGCTGCCGCAGTCACGGCAAGAGCCGGCAGTACGACGGTTTTTCCAATCGCAGCCGTCAGTGCGCAGCCAAGCCGTCCGCGCAGACTTTCCAGACGGAAATTTGCGCCGAGGCTGATGAGAGCAAGCGGCGTAGTCAGGTTGGAGATGTACTGCAGCGTTCTGGACGCCGCCGTTCCCAGGGGAATATGGAACAGCATAAACGGAAGCCCAAGGACAACCCCCAGAATGAGAGGATTGGTCACAATGTTTTTCAGGATGCCGAGTACCGCTTTCCGGTTCAGCTGATGCGCATTGCTGCTGGAAAAAACAGACAGGACAATGACCGAATAGGTATTGAACATCAGAATAACAAACGGAATGACAAGCGCGATGGTCTGAGCGCCGACCGCGCCAAACATATTTTCCGCCAGCGGTACACCGAGAATCGCAACGTTTGACCGGCATATCCCCTGAATGAACGCGCCACGTTTCGTGGAATCGTGCAGAAACAGCACAGCAAGAACTGACACCAATAGAAAGCTTAGCGTGACGGCGATCACCGTAAAGACAATCAGCTTCCGGTCAAAGCCTTCGACAATCGTGCTTTGCGCCACTTCCAGAAAAAGCATCACCGGAAGCGCAACTTTGAATACCATCCAGTCTGCAACATCGAGAAAAGCCGCGTTGATCTTCCCCCCCCTTTTCAGGAGAGCGCCGAGCACAACAAGAAGAAAAACCGGCAGAACTGCGTTGACGCTGTAGGTCAGATTTGACAGCATGGAATATGGTCGCTTCCTTTCTAATCTGCATACTTTGTAAAATATTCGTCAATCCCGTTGGCCAGAGACTGTGCGTACGCCTCCTGCCATTCGTCCCGGATCATATTGGCGGCATCGTTCGGATTGGTGCAGAAACCAATCTCCACCAGCGCCGACGGGTATTTCACTTCGCGGCACAAAGCATAGGAAATCTGCTCCTTGGACTGATCGATAATCATAGGCTCCGTCTCGTCCGGCATATTGCGTTCAATGTTTTGGCTGAGAAACTGCGCAAGCACACCGCCGATCGGATTGACTTTGATGGAATTGTCCATATAATAGATCCGCGTTCCTTCCGCATCGGAATTTTCCGAAGAATTGACGTGAATGGAAAGCACGTAGTCAACTGTGATGCTATTGATGTAAGCCACCCGTTCATTCGCGTTGAAAATGCTGTCATAGATCGCGTCCTGCGGCGGATTGACGCCGTCGTGCGTCATAACAGTCGTATAACCCATGCTGTTCAAATTCTCGCAGAGCTTGTTTGCCAGGGCGAGGGTGATGTCCTTTTCCAGAAGGCCGTTCGCA
The DNA here is from genome assembly GCA_051892315.1 of Eubacteriales bacterium. GTDB lineage: Bacteria > Bacillota > Clostridia > Oscillospirales > CAG-272 > UMGS1696. The sequence continues at coordinate 1,481 of JBJFGC010000063.1, read as the reverse complement.
AGCACACCATCCCCCGTTCCGCCGTCCATAAAGCCGTGGCCGGGGTCAACGCAGATGATAATTCCATTTGCCTCTGTCTTTTCCGGCATCGTGCGGCCGAGACCGATACCCGGTCTGGCTGGAATCACCGAAGCCGTGGGAGGGGTTTGTTCGGTATTCCTGTTTTTTTCGTCCGTTTTTCCGCCGCACGAGACCGCCTGACACAGCAGCAGCGGCACCAGAAACGTCAGTGCGAGACAGCGAAAACGTTGTTTTGTTATTCCCATTCTACTTTATTCCTGTCAGCCTCGGAAATCGGACGGAAGAAATTCTCCCACTGCACGGCTGGCCTGCCCGGTCAATCCCGCAAGCTCAAGATCCTGCAGGGCATGGAGCGCCGCCAGCTCTTCGGTATAGCTTTTCAGCTCAAAAATCTGATAATTCTGATTGGCTTCCGTATAGTGCATGACAATCGGCTCGACACATACGTTCTCCAGAGAGACGACCCCCTCCGAGAGCGCAATGTCCATCGAGAGAATTCCGCCGCAAAGCTCCTCCGCCGAATCCGCCGTTGCAGCAAAGAACCCGAGTGAGTACGCAGCGAAGGCTCTCGTGCCGTCTCCGGCGTCAATCCATTCCGCGCGGCCCAGCGTGTTGCCGGAACCAAGAATGATGTCCGCGCCGGCCTGCGCAAACGCAGCAGCCGTCTGACTTTGCTCTTTGTCCGACATGCCATCCGCCCAGTCAACGGAGACAACCACAACATCGGAGATGTTGTCCGCATATTCGATGACCTGCGTGGTATCCGCAGCTCCAACAGACGCCAGAAAAGCCAACGTTATTCCGTTCTGCTCGACAGTCTGAACCGCGTCGTTTCCGGTCTGCGCGGCATGAAGGTTGGCCACTCCGTATTCCGCCATGTCCTCCGCATAACGCGCGGACGGGTCGGCACCGGTGGTGTCAAGAACCTCAAAGCCAAGCTCTGCGAGCGCAGCTAAGGATTCAATCGGCGTGGTCTGCGTCTTGTCCTCGCAGAGGTACGGTGCGGCGGCCGTCGAGTAGGAGCCGACCGCTACGTCCGCCTCATGGATATCGCGGTAAATCCCCGAATACATTTTCAGAAAGCTGTAGGTACTGCCTTCTCCCGCGCGGTTGGCGGCATCGGCAATCATGGCTTCATCCATCCGGATGTCTCCTGCGGCAGTGAACTTCACCACGCTTTTCAACGTTTCTTCCGCAGCCGGTGTCACTTCCGTTTCCTTCGTGCGAACCTCGACTTCATTTTTGCGTTCCGCGGGGGCGAGCATCATCACGGTGTCCGCCTCCCCGCTTCCCGTTTCCTCAGAGGAATCCCGCATTTCAATCACACCGCAGGAAGACAGACCCAGAGATAACATCGTCAGGCAAAGTCCGGCTGCCGCAGCCTTTGACAAATAAGGATGATCGTTGGAAATTTTTTTCATCTTGTTCTTTTTACTTTATTTATCATCTGCACTCGTTTT
>JBJFGC010000062.1:0-5264 GCA_051892315.1 Eubacteriales bacterium | reverse complement strand
CGGATGCGCAGGTCGGCGTAGGTGCTGCCCTGATTGATGCCGAACAGGAGCTGACCGGGGTTGACGGTTTCCTCGAGCTGGGACAGGCGGTACAGCTCCTCCTTGCAGCGGCGCAGCCAGCGGGTCGTCCGGTCGCAGGAATTGCGCACGTAGTTGTATTCCGCCGGGTTTTCGATGCACTCGTCAAAGGCCATGGCGATGGTGGAACCGAGGTTGGACTGAATCCGCATACTTTCCTCGGGCCCCATGAAAATGCGCTTGCCGTCGATGTGGGACGCGAAATACACGCCCTCTTCCTTGATGCGGCGCAGACTGGCGAGGGAAAAGACCTGGAATCCGCCGCTGTCCGTCAGCGTCGGACGGTTCCAGCCGGTGAATTTCTGCAGGCCGCCCTGATCGTGGACGAGCCGGTCGCCGGGGCGGAGATGAAGGTGATAGGTGTTCGAGAGCATCACCTGGCAGTTCACTTCCATGAGGTCGAAGGCGGACAAGCCTCCTTTGATGGCGCCGCAGGTTGCGACGTTCATGAACACGGGGGTTTCGATTTCGCCGTGCGGCGTGAGGAAACGTCCGCGGCGCGCGCAGCTCTGCTCGTCGGTTTTGATGAGTTGGAACATAACTTTCGTTCTCCTGAAAGGTAAAAATTCGGCGTGACGCGGACGTCAGCTTCGTTCAAATTGTTTCTCAATCGAGGTTTTCTTAAGTTCAAAGGCCACCGGGCGGCCGTGCGGACAGGTCCGGATGACGGAACCGGTTCCGTTCGGTCCGGGTCGGACGAGAAGGCGGTCGCAGATCCAGCGGAGGTGGGCCGTATCGTAAATCCGACCGCCCTTGATGGCCGCCTTGCACGACGCCTGCCACAGTCTGGACTCAAAAAATTCTGCCGCCGCGGATTCCACACTCGCGGTCACGTCCGAAAGCCGCGCGGCCAGTGTGGTAAACAGCACCGCCGCCTCCTCTGCGGAAAGCTCTTCCGGAATCTGCGTGACGGCGGCCTTCTGGGACGCGGCGCTCTGCGGCCGGACGGTGTAGTCGAACCCCAGCGCGCGAATCTGCTCGCCGTAGTCCGCGAGGGCGTCCGCTTCGGCGTTGGAGACGGTCAGCTCATACGGGGTCAGGAGAAGCTGTCCGTTTTTCTCGCGTTTTTTCAGCTTCCGGCACAGCTCGTCGAACAGGATTCGCTCGTGCGCCGCGTGTTTGTCAATGATCAGCAGCCGGTCCTCCAGCTGGACGATGACGTAGCAGTTGTACGCCTCGCCGAGGATGAGGTAGTCGGGGATTTCCCCGTGGTCTTCCGGTGCGGATTCGGACGGCGGTGCTTCCTGCACGTCCGGCTCCTGCACCGGCTGCACTTTTTCCGTTTCCCGCAGGGGAGCGGCACGGGCAGAATCCGAAAGAGCCGTATCGGCCCGCTCCATCGCTTCCCGGTGGAGGTGCAGCATGTCGAGGTAGGACATGTCGCTGCCGTCGGGCATTTTCGGCCGGGCGGGTTCCGATGGTTTTGCGGATTCCTTTGCCTTTGGCGCAGGTTCCGTTTGGGCAGCCGGCCGTTTCGCCGGCGCGATGCCGATCTGCCGTGACGCGAGCGTTCCGGACGGTTTTTGGTCCGCGGGGACAAAGGCGTTTTTCAGTTCCCCCACTGTCATGCCGGAGACGCGCGGTTTCACGGACGGCGGTTCCGGCGCGGCGCCTCCTCCGAGGGTCCGTCCCACCTGCAGCTCCGGACGGCTGGTCCCGGCTTCGAGCGCTGTCCGGACGGCGTAGTAAACCGCGTCAAAGATGAGTTTTTCGTTGGCGAACTTCACCTCAAGCTTGGCCGGATGCACGTTCACATCGACGGCCGCCGGATTCAGGCCGATGTTCAGGACGCAGGAAGGGAAGCGGTCCGACGGAATTTTGGACGTGTACGCCTGTTCGAGGGCAGCCGAGGCGGTCTTGCTTTTGACGTAGCGGCCGTTGATGAAGAAGTTCTGCATATTCCGGTTGGCGCGGACCAGGTCGGGCTCGGAGACATAGCCGGTGATGTGAATGCCGTTCTCCTCGCGGTCCACCTTGAGAAGCCGTCGGGCCGTCTCACGGCCGAACAGCGCCCAGATGGTTTCGGAGAGGTTTCCGTTTCCGGCGGTCATGAACTTGATTTCGCCGTCGGAGATGTATTTCAGGGAGACATCGGGGCGGGACAGCGCGATTTTTTCGACAACGGTGCCGACCGCGATGGCCTCCGTGGAGTCTTTTTTGAGAAATTTACGCCGCGCGGGGACGTTGAAAAAGAGGTCTTCGACGATCACGGTCGTTCCGTCGGCGCAGCCGGTTTCGGTTACGCTGACGATTTCGCCGCCGTCCGATTCGAGCAGCGCGCCGAAGGGATTCTCGCGGACTTTGGAGAAAATCCGCAGCCGGGACACGGACGCGATGGCTGCCAGAGCTTCGCCGCGGAAGCCGAGGGTGGTGATGTCGGATAAGTCCTCGGCGGTTTTGATTTTGCTTGTGGCGTGGCGGAGGATGGCGGTCGGCAGGTCGTCGGTGTCCATTCCGCAGCCGTTGTCGGCAACGCGGATGAAGGTCACGCCGCCGTGCTGGATTTCGATGGTGACGGCGGTGCTTCCGGCGTCAAGTGCGTTTTCCAGCAGCTCCTTCACGACGGAGGACGGACGGTCGACGACTTCGCCGGCGGCAATCAGGTTCGCCACGTCAAAGCCGAGTATGTTGATTTTTCCCATTATGAATAAACAAAGTTTGTGCAGATTTTATGTTGGATTTGCACGGTATCTTGTTTTTTTTCTTCTGAAAGTTTTTGAGGAGGGGTTCGGGGAGGGGCTTTTTTCAAAAAGCCCTCCCCGAAAAAACATCCCTCTCACGTTCTTTTATAACAGCTTCTTCCATTCGTAAATCAGGTTGAGGGCTTCAATCGGCGTCAGGGTGTTGACGTCCGTGTTTTTCAGCTTTTCCTTGATTTCATCCGCCGCGGCGTCCGCGAAGCTGAGGTTCATGGGCAGAGCGGTTTCTTCCTCGGCCTTTTTCGCCTTCCGGCTGCTCTTTCGGACGTCGCCGTCGCTTTCGAGATGCTTTAATATCTCCCGCGCCCGTCGCGTGACTTCCCCGGGAACGCCCGCGAGCCGCGCGACCTCAATGCCGTAGCTGTCGTCCGTGGGACCGGGGACAATTTTTCGCAGGAATGTGATGTCCTCCCCGCGCTTTTTCGCCGCGATGTTGTAGTTCACCACACCGTGCAGCTCGTTTTCCAGCGAGGTCAGCTCGTGATAGTGCGTTGCGAACATCGTTTTTGCGCCGATTTTGCGTCCAACGGTGTATTCCGCGACGGCGCGGGCGATGCTCATGCCGTCGTAGGTGGACGTACCGCGTCCGATTTCGTCGTAGAGGATGAAGCTGCGCGAGGTCGCGTTGTTGAGGATGTACGCCACCTCCTTCATCTCCAGCATGAACGTCGACGTGCCGGAGGCGAGGTCGTCCGACGCTCCCACGCGCGTGAACAGCTTGTCCACGATGCCGATGTGCGCCGACGACGCCGGAACGAACGAGCCGATCTGCGCCATCAGCACAATCAGCGCGGTCTGCCGCATGTAGGTGGATTTTCCGGCCATGTTGGGACCGGTGATGAGCATCAGACAGTGGTCGTCCGTGTCGAGGTAGGCGTCGTTCGGGACGAAATACGAGTCCTGTACGAACCGCTCGACCACGGGGTGGCGGCCGTTTTTGATGTCGATGACATTGCTGCCGTCCACGGTCGGGCAGACATAGGCGTTCTGCGCGGCACATTCGGCGAGAGAAACGAACACGTCCAGCGTCGCCAGAGCCTGCGCGGTCTGCCGGATGCGCCCCGACTCGCGGTTTACAGCATCCCGGAGGGCGACAAAAAGGTCGTATTCGAGGGCCTTGAGCTTGTCGTCCGCGCCGAGAATGGTCGCCTCCATGTCCTTCAGCTCGTCGGTGATGTAGCGTTCCTTGTCGGAGAGGGTCTGCTTGCGGAGGTAGTTGTCCGGTACCTGACCCGCCGCCGAACGAGGTGCTTCGATGTAGTAGCCGAACACGCGGTTGTAACCGATTTTCAGTCCCTTGATGCCGGTTTTTTCGCGTTCGGCCGCTTCGGCGTCATGAATCCATTCCTTGCCGTTCTTCATGATGTACCGGAGCTGGTCGACGTCCTCGTGGTATCCGTCGCGGATGATGCCGCCGTCGCGGATGACAAACGGGGGATTTTCTTCAATCGCCTCGTCGATGGCGGTGTAGATGTCCTCCAGGGGATCGAGGTTCTGGTAAATTTCCGCCAGAGCGCCGCTGTGGATGTCCGCCAGCAGGGCGCGCACGTCCGGAAGAATGGCGGCCGTCTGGGCAATCGCGCGCAGATCCCGTCCGCCGGCCGTTCCGTAGGCCACCTTGGTGATGAGACGTTCGAGGTCCAGCGCCGACGACAGCCGGGTGCGCAGCTCCTCACGGAGCATGAAGTTGTCGCACAGCTCGCCGACCGCCTGCTGGCGCATATAGATCTGGGACGCATTGGTCAGCGGATGCTCGATGAACTGCCGCAGCATCCGCGCGCCCATGGAGGTCTCGGTTTTGTCCAGCACCCACAGGAGAGATCCTTTTTTCTCGCCGGTGTTCATGGTTTCGCAGAGCTCCAGACTGCGCCGGGTGGAGGTGTCCATTTCGAGAAACTGCGAGGACTCGTAGTAATTCAGGTTTTTGAGGTACTCCATGTCCTTCATCTGCGTTACGGCGATGTAGTGCAGCGCCGCACCGACGGCAATCAGCGCCGCGCGGGGACGTCCGGCCGTCTGTTCCGCTGTGAACTGGGCTTCCGCCCGCGCGACGGAATCGTCCGGGTCGAAAAAGTTGGACGCACCGTCGGTGAGAAGGGCTTCGGTGCGGTTTTTGATGTAATCCGCCGTTTTCGGAAGGGACGCCGCGGAAGCGTTCATGAGGATTTCGCTGGCCTGATAGGTGGCCAGCTCGTTGATGACGGCATCCTCGGAGGCGCCGTGAAGCTGAAAGTCCGGAATCGCCGTCGCCGCGACGTAGGCGGTGGAGATGTCGCAGAAGCACAGTCCGACGGAAGTTCCGTCGAAGTAGAGCGTGGCGAGGTAGTTGTTCGCCTTTTCGTTGAGAAGGTCGGTTTCAATCAGCGTCCCGGGCGTGATGACGCGAATGACCTCGCGCCGGACAAGATTTTTCGCGGCTTTGGGGTCCTCCGTCTGTTCACAGATGGCGACCTTGTACCCTTTTTCGATGAGCTTTCCGATGTAGGG
>JBJFGC010000061.1:0-5286 GCA_051892315.1 Eubacteriales bacterium | reverse complement strand
TGTGCTATAATTTCAGGAGTATTTTTCAACTGTCATAGGAGGTGCGAACATGAAAACCATCCTTATCGTCGAAGATGACCCCACCCTGCGGGAGGGACTGTGCCGTTCCCTGAACAGCGATACCCTTGCTTCCCTGCCCGCCGCTTCGATCGCGGACGCACGCGCGGCACTGGCCTCCGTCCCCATCGACCTCGTTCTGCTCGACTGCAATCTTCCCGACGGCAATGGCATCGACTTCTGTACAGAACTCCGGCATACTTCTTCCCTCCCAAACCTTCCCATCGTCTTCCTTACGGTCCGCGATTCGGAGCTTGACGAGGTCGCTGCGTTTCGCGCAGGCGCGTGCGATTTCGTCCGTAAACCTTTTTCCCTTATGGTTCTGCGCGAACGCATCCAAGCTGCACTCGCGCGAACCGCCAGCGGCTCCGACGTCTACAGCGACGGAACCTTCACGTTCGACTTCGCCGCCATGACCTTCTGCGTCCGCGAAACCAACGTATCGCTCAGTACCACCGAGCAGAAGCTCCTCCGTGCCCTCGTCGAAAACCGGAACCGCATCGTTTCCCGCACTGCCCTCATCGAACGGATGTGGTCCTGCGACAGCGACTTCATCGACGAAAACGCCCTCTCTGTCACCGTCCGCCGCCTACGAGGCAAGCTCGGGGCGGACTGCATCCAAACGGCGTACGGGCTGGGCTATATGTGGACGGGTGCAAAAGGCATCAAAGGGGGCGGCGTATGACGGCGCTCCTCCTGCTTCTCGCCCTCCTTCAGTCTGCGGCGTTTTACATTGCCGCACAGTTCCGCCGCGACGCGCTGCCGATGCTTCTCTATCTTTCCGGCATGCTGCTCACCTGTCTCGCCTATTTTCTTCTGGAACGACGCCGCCGGCGCCAGATGGCCGACCGTATCACACACATTCTGGACGGCGCGGTCAGCGGCTTTCCTCATTCGGCCGAAGACGAGCTGTCGGCGGACGAACGTCTCCTCATGCTCCGGCTGAAGGACACCGAAACGCGCGAGGCAAACATCCGCGCGAGTTACCGCAGCATTGCGGAGCTGGTCTCGGACATTGCCCACCAATGCAAAACGCCGCTGTCGTCGGTCATTCTGCACGCAGAGCTGCTGGAAGACAGCGAGTGCGCCGCCGTCATCCGCGGTCAGGCGGAAAAGCTGTCGTTCCTGCTCGATTCGCTCACCAAGCTCTCCAAATGCGAAAGCGGCCTGATCTCGGACAACCTGCATCCGCAAAAAAACGACATCCGTGAGCTGATCTGCCGCGCGGTCACAGACGTCTATCCCGCCGCAGAAGAAAAAAGCATTCGTATTACGACGGACATCCCCAACGAGCTGTGCGCAGTCTTTGACCTGCGCTGGACGGCCGAGGCCATCTTCAATCTGCTGGACAATGCGGTCAAATACACCCCCGCCGGCGGATCCGTCGACATCCGAACGGTTCCGTACGACCTGTTCGTACGGATCGACGTGGCGGACAACGGCTGCGGCATTCCCGAAGACGAAATCTGCAGCATCTGGAAACGCTTCTTCCGCGGAAAAAACGCCGGCGACCGCGGCGTCGGCATCGGCCTTTATCTCTGTTCCCGTATTCTCAACGCTCAGGGAGGCCGCGTCTCCGTCCGCAGCTCCCCCGGTCAGGGAAGCGTCTTCTCCGTGTATTTGCCGATGGGATAAAAAAGCATCGGTGGAACGAATGGCGTCCAATTTCCCCATTCTTTCCAACCTGTAAGATTTTGTCATGGTGTGGAAAGATTTGTGTGGTACGATAGACGCAGACCAAATGCAAGGAGGTTTCTTATGATTCTGCAAACGGAAAATCTTACACGCGTCTATACGACCGGCGAAACCGAGGTACGCGCACTGGACAGCGTCAACCTCTCCATCGAGCGCGGCGAATTCGTCTCCATCGTCGGGACGAGCGGCAGCGGGAAAAGTACCCTGCTCCACCTTCTCGGCGGGCTGGACGTTCCCACCGCCGGACGCGTTCTCGTCAGCGGCGTGGACATTTATCAGATAAAGCCCGATCCGCTGACCGTCTTTCGCCGCCGCTTCATCGGCTTTGTGTTCCAGAGCTATAACCTGATCCCCTACCTCAGCGTCTGGGAAAACATCACCCTTCCGCTCGGTCTCGACGGTCTCCGCGCGGACAAAGACGAAATCGAAACCCTGCTCCATACGCTCGGCATCGCCGAAAAACGAAACGCCATGCCGACGCAGTTATCCGGCGGACAGCAGCAACGGGTGGCCATTGCGCGTGCTCTGGCAACAAAACCTCACATCGTCCTCGCCGACGAGCCGACCGGCAACTTAGATTCCAAAACCGGTCTCGACGTCATGCTCACCCTCACCCGCCTGAACGAAGAATTCGGGCAGACCATTGTTATGATCACGCACAACGAGGAGCTGGCGCAGATGACAGCGCGGCGGCTCCGCCTAGAGGACGGACGCATTGTCTCCGACTCGGCGGCGCGGGAGGTGTGAAATGAAGCTCCTTTTCCGCCTTGCGCTCCGGCAGATTCGCACACACAGGATCCGTTCGGCGGTGATTTGCGCGGCGATTCTCCTGACGACGATTTTGTTCATGACCATCATGAGCATCTCCTCCAACATGACGTTCGGTTATCAGCTCATGCTCGAGCTTGAGGCGGGCACGGACGTCCACGCCTTCCTCAAGTCGGAAGCCTTCACGGTGCCTCCGGAGGAACTGCGCGAACGGGTCAGCGCCGCCGATACCGTGAGCGACAGCTTTCTCATCAGCAGCTACAGCACGTTCGCCTTTGAGACCAGGGACCTGCCCCGTTCCAAAAACAGGCTGATCGGCGTCGAAGCGGCGGAGCATCTTGACCACCTGTTCTGCACGCTGACCGAGGGGCGTTTTCCGGCAGATTGCCGGGAAATTCTGTTCAACGAGGACCTCCTTCCGGATGCCGTCCTCGGCGACACGGTGACGCTGCACACGTTCACCTTCACGTATACGGAAACCGGAAATCCCGTCGCGCACGAGCAGATCCTGGACTTCACCCTCGTCGGACGCTTCACGTGCGCGGCCAGCTCACCGTATTCCGCCATTACCGCCTGGGACCCGTCGCTGGACACCCTCTTTTCCGTCCGGCCGAATGTGTTTCTCTCCTTCCACAGTTCCATCAACTCGCTCGGAAAACTCGTCGGCATGGTGACGGGAGAACTCGCGGAATGGCGTGACCCGGAGGTGATGCGCTACGGTATGGTGAACGAGGCCTACGTCACCAACAACCTCCGGGAAATGTTCCGGCCCGGAACCGTTCTTTTGATTGTGTTTTCCGTGGCGGTGGTATTCTTCTGCGCGTTTCTGCTGATTTACAATATCTACAGCATCGCGCTGACGCAGGAGCTGCACACGTTCGGACTTCTGAACGTCATCGGTATGACCCACCGGCAGATGAAACGTCTCCTTGCCATGCAGTCGCTGCTTCTGTACGCCGTGACGCTCCCGTTCGGGCTGGCCGCGGGATATTTCATCGGATGGAAGCTGCTCTCGCCCCTTCTGTTCAGCATGAGCGGGGTCAGCATCGAATACCGGTTCGGCGCGCTGATTCCGGTCAGTACGGCGCTTCTGACCCTCGGCACTCTGCTCTACTCGGCGCTTCGTCCCCTGAAACGGATGCAGAAGCTGACGATTCTCGAAACGGTGTCGTACAATCCCGCGCTTGCCCTGCCGAAGGCGTTTCTGCGGAAGAAAAACCGGTCGAAGAAGGAGGTGCCGCCGACGCCGGTTCATCTGGCGAAATTCTCCATGCAGCGGCATCGGAAGCGGACCGTCGTCACGTCCCTCTCGTCGGTGTTCGCCATCGTTCTGGTCATTCTCATCGCGTCCCTCGCGGACTATATACGCGAGTACACGTACAGCCACCTTCAATGGATGGATTTCACGCTCCGTCCGCAGGTGAACTACATCTACGACAACGCGCCCGACATGGAGGGAAGCACCTATGCCGTCGACGCGGGGTACGCCTTATCGGAGGAGCTGTTCCGATCCCTTGAGGCATCGGAGTACGCGGAAAAGGCGTATGCCATCCGTTATTCTCTGATCGAGCTTCCGGTTTCGGAGGAGCTGGCAGTCCGACTGGAAGGTCTTCGGGAAGAATATCTGGGCTTTGACCAATGGTACACCCTCGCACAGGCGGACGCGGGAACACTGCACGCGGTGATCGTGAGCGTTCCGGATGAGTACGTTCCGCAGCTTCTTCTGGATAACGAGGAAAAAACATACGTTCCGGCCGAGGAATTTCTCACCGGACGTCAGATGCTGTATCTGTCGTACACGGCGCAGGGAATGCGGCGTGCGGACAGCTCCCTCATCGACTTTCGTTTTTACAGGGACGGGGACGTGGTGTCCGGCGGCGGGCTGAACAACGACTACACGGTTCTTGTCTCAGACGCCGCTACAACCTCCCTTCTCTGCGGGTACCTCACCGCCTGCGTCTATCGTCCGATCTTCCTTCTCCCGGAAAGCGCCTTTCTCGCAGAATTTGAAAATGCGCCGATCTGCCGCATCGTCGTGGACGCGGCCGGGGAAACAGCGGAAGCAAACGAGCAGCTGCGCGGGGAAATCGAACGTCTTGCGCAGTCCGCCGACGCGGTACGGACCGACGAGACATCCCTTGCGCGGAAGGAGGAGGAAAACGCATACGGCAACTATCTCGCCTATACCGTGACCGATACGGAGGTGGTTGTACACGGCCGCATGGATTCTCTTGAGGAAATGGACCGGAACATCAACGCCATCCGCGTCGTCGGGTTCAGTCTCGCGGGGATGATTTTCCTCATCGGGGTCATCAATATCGTAAACGCCGCACTGTCGTCCGTGACGGAGCGGCGCACCGAATACGCCATTCTCGAAGCAGTCGGCATGACAGACCGCCAGCTCCGGCGGATGATGCTGGTCGAAAGTCTGTCCGGCGGCGTATTCGCGGGCCTGCTGACCTTCGCTGTCGGCCTTCCCCTGACGCAGCTTTTCTTAAACTGCGCCATGAATGCGTCCGTCTCCATCCGCTGGCTGGGCGGTCTCGTCCTGCTCCTCCTGATGCTCGCTGTCTCCGTCGCCGCCTCCCTGACGGTCTACAGCCTCGTGAAAAAAAGTCCCGTAATTGACCGGATACGGCAGGATGGGTAAAACAGCACAGAACAAAACTGGGTACAGAGCGAACGTTCTGTACCCAGCTTTCGGTCATTTGTAACGTCAGTTCAACGGGGAGAAACTTTTTGAAAAAAGTTTCTCCCCGAACCCCA
>JBJFGC010000060.1:0-5329 GCA_051892315.1 Eubacteriales bacterium | reverse complement strand
GAACGAATCAACCGGGAACTGGATGAAGCCGAAGCAATCGAGTCGGCTTCTGTTGTTTTACCGGAGCTTCCAACCGTCGAGGAGCTTTGCGGCGAAATCGAACGTGACAACGAGGTCGCAGAAATTGAACAGGAAGCGGCCGTGGAGGTTCGTCAGATTCTGCGGCAGACGGAAGAAACCGTCAGCGGCATCCAGCGTGAAGCCATTCGTCTGGCCAGAGACGAGTTTGTCCAAAAGCTGACCAAACGCGTCACGGAGCTGGTTTCCGATGAACCGTACGTTTCGGAGCTGCGGAAGCATGAGGAGGAATTTGCCAACCGCATTCTCGGACAAATCCGCCTTACCCCCGGCGACATGGCTTACCTCAAGTCCCACGACGTCCTCTACGTCACCCTGACCTCCGCGCATGAGCTGCCCAAAACGCTGGTTGACCGCATCGGGAAGAGAACGGAGGAATGGCTTCGTCTGGTCGGCGGACGGCAGTCCTTCTGGGTCAAGGTCGACCCCACCCTCATCGGCGGTCTTCGTCTCCGTATCGGCGATACTGTATATGACTGCACCGTGGCCGACAATATTTATCGCCTGACCAAAAACCTTGAACGGCGCGTTGTAAGCGGAAACGAAACGGCGGAGGATCTTCTTGATGATCTCAGAAACGCCATCACGGAGATGGAGGTTTCCGTCAGTGAATTCCAGCTTGGACGCGTTATCAGCATTTCCGATGGTATCTGCTGGCTCGATGGTCTGGCGGACATCATGTACGGCGAGGTCATTGAGTTTGACTGCGGCGAACGAGGCATGGTGCTGGACATTGAGCCCGATCGCATCGGCTGTGTTATTTATGGCCGGTACGAACACATCGAAAGCGGAAGCCGCGTGCGCCGGGTCGGACGGATTGCCAGCGTTCCGGTCGGAGAAGAGCTTCTCGGCCGCGTGGTGGACCCGCTCGGCAAGCCCATCGACGGCAAGGGCCGCATCTGGACCAACGAACGCCGTCCCATCGAATGCAAATCCCCGGGGATTCCCGACCGGTCGTCCGTTTCCCGCCCGATGCATACTGGCATCAAGGCCATCGACGCCTTAGTTCCGATTGGCCGTGGTCAGCGTGAACTGATTATTGGCGACCGTCAGAGCGGAAAAACCTCCATTGTAGTCGACACCATTCTCAATCAGAAGGGGAAGGGCATTCTCTGTATCTACGTTGCCATAGGTCAGAAGGACACAACCGTTGCCAACATCCATGAAAAACTGACGAAATACGGCGCGATGGACTATACTACCATCGTCTGCGCGCCGGCATCGTCTTCTGCATCCCTGCAGTACATCGCACCGTTTGCCGGAGCTGCGATGGGGGAATATTTTATGTATCAGGGCAGGGATGTTCTCATCATTTATGACGATCTGTCCAAACACGCCGTGGCTTACCGGGAGCTTTCGCTCCTGCTCCATCGTCCGTCCGGTCGAGAGGCTTATCCCGGCGACGTGTTTTATCTTCACGCCCGTCTTCTGGAGCGTGCGGCGCAGCTTTCGCCTGAGCTTGGCGGAGGCTCCATGACCGCGTTCCCCATCATTGAAACTCAGGCGGGTGATATTTCCGCTTATATTCCGACCAATGTGATTTCCATCACGGATGGTCAGATTTTCCTGGATACCGACCTGTTCAACGAAGGGCAGCGTCCGGCTGTCAACGTGGGCCTGTCGGTGTCGCGTGTCGGAAGTGCGGCGCAGACCAAGCTCATGAAGCAGGTTTCGTCCAGCCTCCGCATGAATCTCGCGCAGTATCGTGAGCTTGTCGGCTTCGCGCAGTTCGGTTCGGATGTAGACGCGGCGACCAAAAAAGTCCTCGACAAGGGCGAGCGTATGATGGCGGCGCTCCGTCAGGGACGGTATGACCCGCTGCCGGACTGGAAGCAGGCGATGCTCATTTATGCTGTTTCCGAAGGCTATGCCGACGCCGTTTCTCCGGATAAGATGGAGGAATATTCCACAAAGCTGTACGCGTATATGGAATCCATGCATCCTGAAATTGTCGAACGGCTGAAAACCGGTAAGAAAATGGACGAGGAAACCATTGGAATGCTGAAATCCGCGTTGACTGAGGTGATCTAAATGGCAAGTCTCCGCGAACTCCGAAAGCACCTGAAAAGCGTCAATACCACCGAACAGCTCGCCGGTGCGATGAAAACGGTATCTGCGGCAAAGTTTTCCCGCATCAGCGCGGTGCTGGATGGCTGTAAAGCCTATGCTGACGTCTGCCGTGACCTGATGGAACGCTTCGGCAGCGCGCTGTCGGAGGCGATGCCGTGTGCTGACCCCGATGCACCCGATTGCTATGTCGTGTTTGCCGCCAATCGCGGCCTGTGCGGCGGGTACAACATCACGCTCCTTGATTACGCAGACCGCGTTCTGGCTCAAACAGAGCGTCCGTACATGCTGGTCGCCTGCGGAAAAATGGCTGTCGCACATTTCGCAGGACGGACCGAGCGGGAATTTGTTTTTCCGGATGTACCGGACGAGCGCGCGTGTATGGAGCTTTTCGACTATCTGCGTACCTCCTATCAGTATGGGCAGGTGTCGTCGGTCCATCTGATTTATCAGAATTTTGTGAATATGCTGACCCAGAACCCGACGTCGTATCGGCTTCTTCCTATGACCAACACTGCATCGGGCGCGCCTCTCCCGTGGGATGATACCATTTATGTACCGGATCGCGCGACGGTGCTGGAGAGCGCGTGCCGGACCTGCGTCAGCTCGGCCTTGTATTCCATTCTTCTGGAATCTGCGGCGGGAACGCAGGCAGCGACGCTCATGGCTATGCGTTCCGCTTACGACAACGCGCAGGAATCGTCGGCCAATCTGGAAACCATCATCAGCCGCAAACGCCAGAGCGAGGTTACCGCCAGCGTGATTGAAACGGCGTCGGATAACAACAGTATGCAGTAAGGAACGGAAAATCAGTGCCGGAAAAATTTCGTCCCGTTTCCGTTCTTTCTATTGGAGAAAAAATCATTATGGAAATGCGTTCAAAGGGTATTATTACACGAATCACCGGCCCGGTTGTGGATATCCGGTTTGATGATTTCGATATCCCCGATATTTTTCACGCGGTCGAGGTGCCAAACGGGGACGAGAGCTTTACCTTGGAGGTTTTGCAGCACCTTGGAAAAGGGGACGTGCGCTGCATCTCCATGCAGCCGACGGACGGTATGTCACGCGGAATGACGGCGTTTGCGACCGGCGCGCCGATTTCGGTTCCGGTGGGCGAAGATACTCTCGGCCGGATGGTGAACGTCACCGGTCATCCGATTGACCGCGCGGGAGATATTCACTGTGACACGCGCTGGCCGATTCACCACGCCGCTCCGCCATTCTGCGACATTGTGACCGCCGACGACATTCTCGAAACCGGCATCAAGGTAATTGACCTTATGACGCCCTATGCCAGAGGCGGTAAAATCGGTCTGTTCGGCGGCGCGGGTGTGGGAAAAACCGTGCTGATTATGGAGCTGATTCGCAACATCGCTTTTGAGCATGATGGATACTCTGTTTTTGCCGGCGTCGGAGAGCGTTCGCGCGAAGGATACGACCTGTGGCAGGAAATGAAGCAGTCCGGTGTCCTCTCAAAGACTTCGCTTGTCTTCGGACAGATGAACGAGCCGGCAGGCGCACGTCTCCGCGTCCCGCTGGTTGGCCTGACGATGGCGGAATACTTCCGGGAAAATTCCCATAAAGATGTTCTTCTTTTTATCGATAACATTTTCCGTTTTACCCAGGCCGGTTCGGAAGTGTCTGCGCTGCTCGGCCGGATGCCCTCCGCGGTCGGATATCAGCCGACATTGGCATCGGAAATGGGCAAACTGCAGGAGCGCATTGTTTCCACGAAAAACGGCTCCATTACGTCTGTGCAGGCAATTTACGTCCCTGCCGACGACCTGACAGACCCCGCACCGGCGACCACCTTTTCCCACCTGGACGCAACTACGGTTCTGTCCCGCAGCATTGTGGAGCTGGGCATCTATCCGGCGGTCGCGCCTCTGGAATCGGGTTCCCGTATGCTCGCGCCCGATATTGTCGGTGAGCGGCATTACCGCACCGCAAAGGAGGTCCAGCATGTTCTTCAGCGCTACAATGAGCTGCAGGACATCATTGCGATTCTCGGCATGGACGAATTGTCTGCGGAAGACAAGGAAATGGTGAAGCGGGCACGCCGTGTTCAGCGATTCATGAGCCAGCCGTTCCATGTTGCCGAAGGGTTTACCGGAATTCCCGGAGCGTTCGTTCCGGTGGAGAAGACCATCGAAGGTTTTGAAGCTATCCTCGGCGGCGAATGTGACCAGCTTCCCGAACAGAGCTTCCTGATGGCGGGGAGCATTGACGATGTCTATACCGCCGCAAAGAACCAGTAAAGGAGCTGCCATGAACGAAGAAATGGAGCTGTCCATTGTCACCCTGAACGGAGTGACGGCTTCGGTTCGCTGTGATTCGGTTCACCTGACTGCCAGAGACGACGGAAACGGTCGGGGCGGCGGAGGAATCGGCATTCGCCGCGGCCATGCGCCCGCCATGATTTCTCTCGACGACGGAGACGTCACCGCATTTCTGGAAGGAAAAATCGTTCTGCGTGTCCGAATCCGCTCCGGCTTTGCCGCGGTCCGCAGGAACGTTGTCACTGTGCTGACAGAACACGCGGAGGTTGTGGAATGAAAGAGCTTTGCCGCGTCTTCCTCCAATATTCAAATAGAAGACAGAGTTGGATGCAGGCCGTTCGGCTTGTATGGAACTCTGTTTTTCATTGCTGGCACATTTTGTCCTTTTCGCAAGAAAAAATAATCGAATTTCCAGATACCGATTGACTTTTTATGCGAGATATATTAAAATTATACTGTACAAAAATTGGGGAAATGCGGCACAAGAAAAGTCGAGCGTTCGCTCCTCGCATTCCCAGGAAAGGCTGATAGAATGGATACAAAAAGAAAAACAGAGCTTACCGAGATTGCCCGCAAAATCCGCGTGGGCATTATTGACGCGGTATATTCGGCGAAAAGCGGGCATCCGGGCGGAAGTCTGTCCATCGCGGACGTTCTGGCTTACCTCTACTTTGAAGAAATGAACATCGATCCGGCGAAACCCGACTGGGAGGACCGTGACCGTCTGGTTCTCTCGAAGGGACACTGCGCACCTGGTCTGTACTCTGCACTTGCACACCGCGGTTACTTCCCGGTGGAAGATCTGAAGACCTTCCGCAAGACCTCCAGCTACCTTCAGGGGCATCCGGATATGAAGCATACCCCCGGCGTTGACATGACGTCCGGTTCGCTCGGTCAGGGAA
>JBJFGC010000059.1:0-5330 GCA_051892315.1 Eubacteriales bacterium | reverse complement strand
CTACCGCCTTAAGCGCATCCAGAATTGCCACGCTTGTGTGCGTGTAGGCTGCCGGATTGATTACGATGCCGTCGATGCGGCCATACGCTTCCTGAATTTTGTCCACAATTGCGCCCTCGTGGTTCGACTGGAACGTTTCACATTCCACATCGGCTTCCGCACATGCTGCGCGAACGATTCCGAGAAGAGTTTCAAAATTTTCCTTGCCGTATATGTCCGGCTCGCGAACGCCAAGCAGATTGAGGTTCGGACCGTTGATAATCAGAAACTTCATTTCACAGCCCTACCTTATCCAGGATTTTCCTTGCGTTTTTCTCTACATCCGGTGTGTCTACTGCGATTTCAAAATCACTGACCGCTTGGTAGAGTGGGAGACGCTCCCGGAACAGCTCACCGAGGTCGCGGGACTGTGAAATCGGACGGCCATCCTTGGGCAGAATCGAAAGATCCCGGTTCAGAAAGACCACAACGCTGTTCTGATTGACCAGCGGATGGTTTTCCGGACGGGTGACAACACCGCCGCCGGTCGCCAGAACGAGCCGGGACTTCTGGGAAACCTCCGCCAGAACCTCTGTTTCCAGTTTTCGGAAATACTCTTCGCCGTGAGACGCGAAAATTTCGGGGATTGTCCTGCCGGCACGTTCCACGATGAGGTCATCTGTGTCAACGAACGTGCGTCCGGTCAGCTCTGCTAATTTGCGTCCAATCGTGCTTTTTCCGGAGCCCGGCATACCGACGAGAAGGAGGTTCTTCATCCCATACGAAACCGCTGTGGTCACGCGTGCGATTTCCGCATCGTCAATCGTAGATCCGGTGAACAGCTCGGATGCCATCTTTGCCTGCGCAACCAGCATGGTCAGTCCGGTAATCCATTTTATGCCGCGAACCTTCGCTTCATACGCCAGACGTGTGATGGCGGGGTTGTAAATAACGTCCACAACTCCCTCGAGTTTCGGAAAATAGTCGAGCGAAACGGGGGTTTTTCCCGCGTGCGGATACATACCCACAGGGCTGGTGTTGAACAAGACCTCGCAGTCGCCATGCTGTGCGAGAACGTCAGGGCGATTCGTTTCCTCCGTGATAATGACAACCTCGCGCGCCTTCCGGTCCGCCGCAACGGTACGTGCGGTCATGGAAGCCCCGCCGTCGCCGATGATCAGCACTTTTTTGCCGGTTACATCAATGCCGGCATAATCCAGCATATAGGAAAAGCCGTAATAGTCGGTGTTGTCCCCGCGCAGCCCACCGCTTTTCGTTCGGGTAATCGTGTTGACCGAACCGATGCGCGCAGCCTCGTCCGAAATTTCGTCGAGAAAGGGCATGACCGTTTTTTTGTACGGAATGGTCACGTTCAGTGCGGTGTAGTCTGCCGTTTTCAGGAACGTTCCGACCTCCTCCTCCGGCATTTCGTACAGCTTGTATTCGTAATCACCGAAGTAGGCGTGAATCTGAGGGGAGTAGCTGTGTCCGAGGGTCTTTCCGATCAGACCGCATTTGAAATTGCTCATTGTTCCAATTCTCCTTTGTCAAGTAAGGTATCAAAAATCGCAATAGCCGCTGCTGCTTCCATAACGGGAACCGCGCGCGGAACGATGCAGGGGTCATGCCGCCCGACAATCGACAGTTTTGTGTTTTCCATGGTTCGCAGGTTGACGCTATCCTGTTCGCGGGCGATCGAGGCCGTCGGCTTGATGGCCGCTCGGAAAATCACAGGCATTCCATTGGTCATACCGCCCTGAATGCCGCCGCTGTTGTTCGTTTTTGTGGTTACGCGAATGCCGTCGGTTACAAACGGATCGTTGTTCTGCGAGCCGCGCAGGGAGGCAGAAGCAAATCCGGCGCCAAACTCAATTCCCTTGACCGCCGGAATCCCGAACACAATCTGCGAGATCCGTCCTTCCATTCCGTCAAACATATGCTCGCCAAGTCCCACCGGCAGTCCGAGAACAGCGCATTCAATTACCCCGCCCACGGAATCCAAATCCATCCGTGCGTCCTCGATAACCTCTCGCATCCGCTCTCCCTTGTTGGCATCCAGAACCGGAAAGTCATTCGCCAGAACCGCGTCAAAGTCTGCCTTGCTGACGCGAACCGGATCAAAGGGAATGTCCGGAACATCCGCGATGCGGAAAATGTGTGCGCCGATGAAAATACCACGCCGTTCCAGCTCTGCCTTCAAAATACCTCCGAGAATGCAGAGCGGTGCGGTTAAACGGCCGGAAAAATGCCCTCCGCCGTTTAAGTCAAGTTCCTCGCCGTGGTCCCGGAATTTCACGCGTGCCGCAAAATCCGCGTGAGAAGGGCGGGGAATATCTGCCATCCGGCTGTAATCCCCGGAACGCTGATTGGTGTTCCGGATGCGCGCGCGAAGCGTTTCGCCATTGGTCACATTGTCCGTAAGACCGGAGAGAAATTCCGGAACGTCCGGTTCACGACGGGACGTCGAATACCGGTTCCGGCCGGGCGCGCGGCGTTCCATAAACTTTTGCAGCGTCTCATGGTCCACGCGGATGCCGGCCGGAAGATGCTCGGCAATCAGTCCGATTTCAGGGGAATGTGAACCTCCGTAAATGCGGAGTTTGATATTTTTTCCGTATTCTGTCATTGGTTTTCCTGACCTCTTTTTCTTTTTATGGATGAACGTTTTTATAGAAATCCTCGAAAAACATCGGGTAGGATTTCGCAACCGCTTCGGACTGCTCAATGGTTACCTCACCGGTCGATACCATGGACGCGATTGCCGCCGCCATTGCGATGCGGTGATCGTTGCAGGACGAAACCGTCCCGCCCGTGAGCTGTTCTACACCGCGAATCACCAACGAGTCGTCCAGAATGGAGGCGTCCGCGCCGAGGGTGGTCAGTGTGCCGGCAATTGTCGCCAGGCGGTCGCTTTCCTTCAGCCGCAGCCGTCCACAGTTTTCGATGACGGTCGTTCCTTCTGCCACCGATGCCAGCACTGCCACAATCGGAATGAGGTCCGGAATGTCCGAGGCATCCACCGGCACTGCGGGCGCATGCAGTTTGTTGCGTTTTACCGTCACGCAGTCTTCACCGATCTCCACCTCCGCGCCGAACGCGGACAGGAGAGACACAATGGTCCGGTCGCCCTGCGGGGAATCCATCTGAAGTTTCCGGACCGTCATGCCTTCATCCGAGAAGGCGCCCGCCACGAGGAAAAATGCTGCGTTGGACCAGTCGCCCTCAACATCAAGTTTGCCTGGAGAGAGGTACCTTTGAGCAGGAAGCACGAAAACGCCGTCCCGCTCAGTGACCTGGATTTGAAAATTCTGCAGCGTGCGCAGAGTAATGTCAATGTACGGGCGTGACTCGATTTTTCCGGTCAGCCGGATGGACGCATCTTCACCGGTCAGCGGGAGAGCGAGCAGCAATCCTGTTACAAACTGGGACGACACGCCGCCGTCCAGTTCATACGTGCCGCCGGAAATTTTTCCATGTGCCATGAATGGATTCGTTCCCTTGGGAGACAGGCTGGCACCATGGAGGACAAGCTGCTCATACAGTGGAGACAATGGACGTTCCGGAAGCCGTCCGTGACAGACAAACGATGCATCCGCACCGGCCGCAAGCGCGACAGGAAGCAGAAAGCGAAGGGTGGAACCGGATTCGCCGACGTCAAGCACGGTGCGTTTTCCGGTAATGTCCCCCGAAACCGGGCGAATTCGGTAAACGCCCGCTTCGGCTTCCCGAATGTCCGCGCCAAGCGCGTTCAGACAGTCCATGGTCGCACAGATATCCCGGTTGACCGTACGGCAGCGGATTTCGGTCGGACAGTCGGCAAACGCCGCCGCGATAAGCAGCCGGTGCGCGTGGGATTTGGACGGAATCGCGTCAATCGATCCGTACAGCTTCGGATGATGTAAGGTTGTTTTCATGCCAGACCATCCTTTATGATCGACCGCAATTCATCGGCCGGATATTCGATGAGTTCCGATTTTCCCGTTTCCACCGGAACCACCAGCGTGATCGTACCGCCGCGCATTTTCTTGTCGTGCAGCGTGACGTCAAATAACCGGTCAGGCGTAAAGCCATCGGGCATAGCGCAGGGAAGACCGTATTTCTTTAAAAGAGTCAGCAGAAGCTCCAGTGTTTCCGCACCGCACAGTCCACGCCGCACCGCCGCACGGGTGATGACCGCCATACCGATGGCGACTGCGTGGCCGTGCGGAATGCTATAGTCGGACAGTGCCTCAACCGCGTGACCAACGGTATGACCGAGGTTGAGACACTGGCGAATGCCGGTGTCCCGCAGGTCGCGGGAAACAACGTCGATTTTATCCTGAACGCACTTTGCAATCACGTCGTCCATGACCTCCTTCGCGTTTTTCACGGTGAGAAGATCGAGCAGCGATTGGTCTCCGATAAAACCATACTTGATGACCTCCGCCATGCCGTCGCTGAAATAAAGTTCAGGCAGAGTAGCAAGGAGCGAGGGATCGCAGAGGACAAGCGCGGGTTCGTGAAAGGCTCCTGCCTGATTTTTACCGGAAGCGAGGTCGACTGCCGTTTTTCCGCCGACCGAGGAATCCGTCGCCGCGATGAGGGATGTGGGGATCTGAACGTAACGGATGCCGCGCAGATAAACTGCCGCCGCAAAACCGGTCAGGTCGCCGACCACGCCGCCGCCAAGCGCGAAAATCACGTCGGTGCGGGTCAGACGGCAGTCTGCCATGTGATTGAGGAGATGTTCAAGGGTCTGCATGTTTTTCGATGCTTCTCCGTGGGGAAACACAAAGGAAGGGCAGACCTCAAACCCCGCGTTTGCGAGACTTTCGGAGAGAATGCCTCCGTAGAGCGGTTCAACCTTGTCGTCGGAAACAATCACGACACGTTTGTTTTTTCCGAGAACATCAGCGGCATATTCGCCCGCATGGGAGAGGGCGCCGGTTTCGATCAGAATATCGTATTTGCTGGTAAATAGCTTCATCTGTTTTTCCTCGTAGAAATCATGAATTTTCAGGAACCGCCCTGGACGTCCGGAATCAAAAGACGGGATTTCACGGTGCTGCTGCCCGTGGAATCCCGTCTTTATATCCATTCTGTTATAAAAACCAAACGCCATGCACAAACACCCTTACCTTATTTTCATGCAGTAAAGTAAGAGTAAAAGGCTGCAGCGTTCATACTTACGGTTTTCATATCGTTCGGTCCCTTTGCTCGATTTTGAAGATATTGTAGCACGTTGTTCCCAGCTTGTCAATGCACCCAGGGGATTTTTTTCGCATTTCTACATTTTGGACAGATTTGGTCCGTTCAATTTGCCCTTTTTGCGCAGATTTGCTGCTTGGTTTTCCGGGGTCAATTTTGCGTAT
>JBJFGC010000058.1:0-5334 GCA_051892315.1 Eubacteriales bacterium | reverse complement strand
GTGAAGTTTATTCCCGGGGTATCGACGTTTGGCCGCCAGATTGAGTGGATGCACACGCGCGCACCCTCCCCGATGGGGACGCGTTCCGGAACAATTCTCTCCGGCAACGACTCCCCTACCCCGGGTACGGATACCGAAGGAGCCACAGCCGTTCTTCAATCGTACTGCAAGGCCGATCTCAGAAAGCAGTCCTGCGGTGCGGCGCTGGATCTTCGTCTGCATCCCTCGTCTGTCACAGGGGAAAATGGTATTGCCGCACTGATAGCTCTCCAAAAAGCGTTTCTTCGTCTGGGTGGGTTCTTCATGCAGGTGGACCTTCCCGACGCTGAAGTTCTGAAGGACGCCCGCGAGCATCCGGAACAATACAAGACGCTCTCTGTTCGTGTTTCCGGCTGGAATGCGCGTTTTGTCACACTGGATAAGGAGTGGCAGGACATGATTATTGAGCGCACATCAGGTGGGGTATTATAACAATGAAGGTGTGAAGGCAGAGTCTGCCTTCACACCTTCACTACTGTCTCCGCCGCATTCACAACAACAGATACGGCGGCGGAGGCGGAAAAAACATCGTAGATGGTTTCATCTTCCGTTTTGTGGGCGAGCTGCGTCCACATGATGCCTTGGGAATTGCGGTTGCGCCAACAGGAGTCGGCGTTCTGACGGAGCCAGAAACGGTATTCTTCACGACCGGACACATCGGCGTAATGGCGGAGATAACGTGCAAGGATTCCCTTGAACCCCGGAAGATCGTTTCCGCTTTCCTCATTGTCCATGATGCCGCCCCCGTACATAACGTTTTTTACATAGCCTGCTGCTTTTTCTGCATTGTCAAGATATCTTTTTTCACCAGTTTTTTCATAGTACATTGTGCAGGCACCGAGAAAAGTTCCCTGATTGTATGTCGAGGACCAGCGATTGATGGAACCGTCAAGATGGATGCAGTCGTAGACTTTCCCTGTATCCGGTTCAAACATCGTGCGGAGCATCCAGTCAAGACAAACACCCATCTTATCATAATAGCTGTCGTCTCCCGTCGCTTTCGCCAAGAACGCCGCCGCCACTGCCCCTGGTCCGTTCACACAGGTATTCTTACACTGTTTTTCGATACGCCAGAACAATCCGCCGCCTAAATCCTCGCTGCAGGCACGCGCAAAAGTTTTCGCGAAGTTGTCCACGGAAAGCTCCAAATACTTCTGTTCACCTGTGAAGAGATAGGCGCGGGTGAAAGCAATGACCAGCCACATGATATCGTCGTTGAACGGGTTTTGGTGCCAGTCCATACCATAGCGCGCCGTGACGTAAGCGTACATCTCCTCAAACTGCCCGAACAGCGAACGATCCCCTGTCACCTCGTAAAGATCCTCGATGATTTCAAAAATCTCAGCGTAATCCCAGAAATCCGCACCTCGGTAATCGCCGTCCCGGTAATAGACTGCTTTATGGGAAGCGACGGCGTTTACCGCCCGTTCGACCGGCGTTTGGTTGTCCATGGTTTTATCTCCTTTTATAAAATGTCTGTTTCCGCGTCGTAGAGCAGCGTGTTGATGGTGTTGACTGTATGCCATGTGTATACGGCCCAGAGAATTGTCACCGCCGAATTGATGAGAAGAATCAGCGGCATGTTGACCAGAATGAAATGGTACGAGGCGGCAAGAATGTAGTTAATCACGGCAAGCGCCGCGCAAAGCAGAAGCTTTCCGCCGACGATGTTGTAAATCTCAAGGTCATGGCTTTTCTTGCTGTACATGGCACTCTCCTGCTGGATGCCGCAGACCGCAAGGTGCATCTTCACCGCCTTCAGAAGGCAGACCATAAACCAAAGCGTCCCTACCGCTGCAAGAACGTATTCCACACATTCCAGCGCCGCCATCCGGTAATACAGACGATGCGCGGTGTCAAGAAAGGCCACAGCATCCTCGTTGTATTCCGCGTAATAATTGAATTGAAGCACCAGATTGACCAGCGAAAGAAGTCCGCGTGCGGCGGCGATCGGCAGGACCGCCTTTGCCGCGCGGACATACCGTCCGACCATCCATGCCGCCGCCATGAGAAATGCGGCGGAAATCACGCCGACGAGGAGATTCACGTGGTCCATCGTCATGACAAACGACGTAAAGACCGATGCGGTAAAGCAGAAAAGCGCTTGTTTCATGCGCCGCGCGAGGAAAAAGGTTTCCCGCGGAGCAATATCACGCTCGTATTTTTCTTTCAGCGTCCGGACAAACTCTGTGTCCTTTCCGATATCCCGGAAAAAGCCGGACACATCCCGAAGGTACCAGATCCCGAGAATCAGAGTAAGAAGACCGAGAATTATGTACAAAAATGGCTTGTAGGAAGCGAGACTTCGGGACAGCGCCGAAACTTCGCCGAGATTCTCGTAAAGCTGCAGCTCGGTCAGCTCGGGAATCAGCGTCGCGCAGACGCGGAACAGATAGAAAAACAGGACACGGTCCCGGAGATAGGTAACTCTCTCGACCTGATGACCGGGCGTCTGTCCGTTTTTTCGGAAACGGCGCCAAAGCCCCGACAGCGGAGGACAAATGTTCTTCTTTTCATACAGGGCAGTTCCGTTGTAACGCAGACCGGCAAAGGACAGTCCCTCAAACAGCGAATTGACCGCCGGAGCAAACAGCAGCGTCTCCACCACGCCGAACACGAAGGTCTCCAGCACAAGGGCCGAGCCGGACACATACGGAACGGTAAAAATCATCAGGCATTTTATGGCCTCCACAATGGCGAGCTTGAAAAACAGACTTCTTGCCTCCGCGATGCGGCCGATAAAAAAGGACATTTTGGTCAGCCCCATAACAATCAGCAGAAAGCCGATGACATCAGGTACAAGATCGATCACATGAATCACCGGATTGAACAGCATCACAAATCCGGCCGTTATTAAGCCAAATCCCATCTTCTCGCTCCTTATTTATTTTTTCTTTTTGGGATGAGAATGCTTCTTTTTATGCGCTTTTTCTGCGGCCCGGCGGTCGGCTTCCTCCATGGCCAGCTTTACCGATTCTTCCCGGTAACGGGCGCGTTCGTCGTCGATGCTATCCATCTTATCGTTGATTTTATTGATAATGGCAAAACGTGAACGTTTTTTCGCGTTTTCATCCTCGTCCGCCGGACACAGGATAGCAAAACATTTGTAAAACAGCACCAGATTAAGGAAAATACAGACAAGATCGTACAGATAGACGACCGTACTGACGTACGGCGTCGATTCCGCAAGCAGCGGACTCAGCACAACCACAAGGAAATAAAGAACATAATACAGCATCGTGAGAACCAGATTGCGTTCACTGGTCCGGACGAGCTTTTCCGAGGCCGCTCCTCTGGAGATCCCGCGAATTCCGAGAAACATCGGAAGGTGCATCGCACACGCGGCGGCTGCTTTTGCGAGGTTCACCGCGAGAGCGATGGAACCGTCCGGGTCATACAGGCCGAACATCAAAGAGGCCGCGTTGAGCGTGCAAAGAACGAGAAACGCCAGATTTCCCACCATTGCTCCGACGAAATACCGGTTGTACTCCGACAATCGGGAAAAGGCAAGCAAAACGACAACCGCTCCGATGATGTCTGCGAAAAAGTAGACCTGCGACAGCGAAAACGCGAACATCACGAAATAGCCGAACAATAAAATTCCAAATCCCATCGTTTTTTTAATTGAATTCGTGGGAAATCCTTTTCACAAAGGATTTCCCACACTTTTTCTTTCGGACAACCTGTCAGTCTTCGCTGACGCTTCCCTGCTTTCCGGGCGCACCGCAGCAGTTTTTATACTTTTTGCCGCTTCCGCAGGGGCAGGGGTCGTTGCGGCCGACCTTTTCTCCCTTATTGACCACCGGCTTCTTTACCTCCGGTTTCTTTTCACCGCCGGCAAAGCCCTCGCTGACCGGTTTTGCCACTTCCACACGCTTGATTTCTGCCTTCGGCTTCGGCATGACGGACAAAAGCATCCGGACGGTATCGTCGCGGATCTCGGTAATCATTTCGTCGAACAGATCCGCGCCCTGGAGACGGTACTCGGAAATCGGGTTTCTCTGCGCGTAGGCCTGAAGCCCGATCATTTCCATCAGGGAATCCATCGCCTCGAGATGATCCATCCACTTTTTATCGACGTTCTGGAGCAGGATGATGCGTTCCAGCTCGCGCATCTGTTCTTCGCCGAACAGCTCCGTTTCCTTCTTTGTATACAGAGCCATTGCGCGGTCGTTCAGCGTCTTACGGATTTCTTCCCGCTGGGACGCCGCGTCGCCCGTCAGATCCTTGAAATCTTCCGGCGTGCAGAGAAGTCCCGTATACTTGGCACGGAGACCGTCGAGGTCCCACGCGGACATGTCATCCTCATGCAGGTAGGTAGCAACCGCGTCGTCGAGGGTACCCTTGATCATACCCATAATTTTATCGCGGAGGTTGGCGTTGTCCAGCACCTCCGAACGCTGATTGTAAATGACGGTACGCTGCTGGTTCATGACGTCGTCGTAGGACAGGACGTTCTTCCGGCGGTTGAAGTTCTGCCCCTCCAGCTTCTTCTGCGCGGACTCAATGGAACCCGACAGAATTTTTGCGTCGATGGGGGTATCTTCGTCCAGCCCAAGCCGTTCCACCATGCCGGAAATCCGCTCGGAGCCGAACAGGCGCATGAGGTCGTCCTCAAAGGAAAGGAAGAATTTCGATTCGCCGGGGTCGCCCTGACGTCCGGAACGTCCGCGAAGCTGATTGTCAATCCGGCGGGATTCATGCCGTTCCGTACCGATGACGAACAGACCGCCCGCTTCACGCACTTTGTCTGCTTCCGGCTTGATTTCTTCCTGATATTTATTATAGAGTTCCCGGAAGTGGAGCCGCGCCTCCTTGATTTCATCGCTGACATCCAGCGAGGAACCGGTCGACGCCGCCACCAGCGTTTCCTCATAGCCTTCCTTGCGCATCTGCGCCTTTGCGAGGTATTCCGCGTTGCCGCCCAGCATAATGTCCGTACCACGGCCGGCCATGTTGGTGGAAATGGTCACGGCGCCGAGCTTACCGGCCTGCGCGACAATATCCGCTTCCTGTTCGTAATACTTTGCATTCAGAACGGTATGCGGGATTCCGGCGAGCCTGAGCTTTTTCGACAGTGCTTCGGACTTTTCAATCGAGACGGTACCGACAAGCACCGGCTGTCCCTTGTCATGGCACGCTTTGATCTGCTGAATCACGGCATTATCCTTACCGTTCTTGGTACGGTAAACAGCGTCCGGATGGTCCACACGAATCATGGGTTTATTCGTAGGAACCTCTACGACGTCCAGGCTGTAAATTTCACGGAATTCGTTTTCTTCCGACAGCGCGGTA
>JBJFGC010000057.1:0-5354 GCA_051892315.1 Eubacteriales bacterium | reverse complement strand
GTCCTTTCTCCATCTCCTGCCCGGTCAGAGCATTACACTCCTTGCGGTGGCGCTTCTTCTCTGCGGTTTCGTGACGGCCAGTGAGACGATGAAACGGGGCAGTTTCTTCCGCCGTGTTCGTGTCAACTACGCCTTCTTCGGATTTGCCCTTCTCTCCGCCGTACTCGCCCCGCTTCTCCTTCTGACAAAATTCGGCGCCTCGTGGGTTGGCGGCAAGCCATGCGGCCTGCTCTCCCTTTTTGCCCTTCTTCCGGCTCTGGTTCTTTTCGGAGGCTGGGAGGCGGCCAAGTGGGTCCGGCGGAGAAAGTGACCTTCCACAAAAAACATAAAATTTTAAATGTTGTTGCCGAATATTCTTGTCTTAGGTATTGTAATTTAAAGCAATTTGTTATATAATATTTGTGATACCCCAAAGGCGAAAAGAACCGAATATAAGGATTATATACAAAATTTATATATTTTCTATGCGGAAAAACTCCCTGCGGCGTAATAGGATTTTTAGGAAAGGATTTAATATCGTTATGGCTGAAAACAATGAGTGCACCCATGACTGTTCCACGTGCGGGGCGAACTGTTCGTCCCGGAAGGGCGCTCCGACCTACGAAGCTCCCCATAAGGATTCGCACGTGAAGCATGTGATTGGGGTTGTTTCCGGTAAGGGCGGCGTTGGAAAGTCCATCGTGACCTCCATGCTCGCAACCGTGATGCAGAGACGCGACTATAAGTGCGCAATTCTCGACGCGGACGTGACCGGTCCGTCCATTCCGAAGGCATTCGGCGCAAAGGGCGACATTCTCTCGACTGGCGACGGCCTGCTGCCCCTCGAAACAAAGACCGGTATCAAGATGATCTCGGTCAACCTTCTTTTGGAGGAGGAAACCCGCCCGGTCGTGTGGAGAGGCCCCGTCATCGCCGGCACCGTCAAGCAATTCTGGACCGATGTGGTCTGGGGGGATGTGGACTATATGTTCGTTGATATGCCTCCGGGAACCGGCGACGTGCCGCTGACCGTCTTCCAGTCCATTCAGCTGGACGGCATTGTCATCGTCACCACACCGCAGGACCTCGTCTCCATGATCGTCGGAAAAGCCGTGAATATGGCTTCCCTTATGAACATTCCCGTCATCGGCCTTGTGGAAAATATGTCCTACGTCAAATGTCCCGACTGCGGCCGGGAACTGTACGTTTTCGGCAAGTCCAAAGCCGACGAGGTTTGTGCCACCTATCAGATTCCCCTCCTCGCAAGAATGCCCATTGACGAAAAGCTCGCTTCCCTCGTCGACCACGGGGTTATCGAACTCATGGAGAACGACTACCTCGAAGCAGCCGCCGACGCTGTGGCGAAGTTCTGCGAAAAATAACACATTCCCCTCCCGTCTCAGGCGGGGGCGGATTCTTTTGGGGATGGCGCCCCATTCAATAACCGTCAGCAAATATTTTCAATAAAAACCAAAACTTTCAGGAGGACATTAGCTCTATGAAAAAAGCAATGACATCGGTTCCGTTTCAGGGTACAGCGGAGCAGCTTGAAGCTCTTGACGCGGTAATCGCCGCGCATAAGGGGGAAAAGGGTGCGCTCATGCCGGTGCTTCAGCAGGCACAGGATATCTACGGATATCTTCCGGAGGAGGTACAGCGTCACATCGCAGCCGGACTTGACGTTCCGTATTCGGAAGTGTTCGGCGTCGTTACCTTCTATTCGCAGTTCCTGCTCAATCCGAAGGGTGCACATCCGGTTTCCGTATGTCTCGGTACCGCCTGCTACGTGAAAGGCTCCGGTGTGATTATGGATAAACTCGAAACCCTGCTCGGCGTCAAGAGCGGCGGCATCACGTCGGACCTCCGCTTCAGCCTCGACGCAACCCGCTGCATCGGCGCGTGTGGTCTGGCTCCTGTGCTTACCGTCGGTGAGGACGTTTATGGACGTCTTGAACCCGGTATGCTGGAAGGCATTCTCGCAAAGTACCGCTGACGCAATCGGTCTGACAGCCCTCTCACGCGATTTGGAATTTTTGCTGCTTTCATAGGGCAGCGCATGATTTTCCTGCCGCGAAAACGGCAGAATGGTGGGTATTATGAAAATAAGTGAAATCAAAGATTTGCTCGGCGCCGAGGTGCTGTGCGGAGAAGATATCCTCGAACATGACGTTTTCTCCGCCTGCTGCAGCGATATGATGAGCGATGTGCTCGCCTACGTCAAGGACCAGGGGGTGCTCCTGACGGGTCTTGTCAATCCGCAGGTCATCCGTACGGCCAACATGATGGATATGGTCTGCATCGTTTTCGTCCGGAACAAAGCGCCGAGCGAAGCAATGCTCGAGCTGGCAGAGGAATTCGGCCTCGTCGTGATGAAATCGTCGCTGCGCGCCTTTGAAGCCTGCGGCCGCCTGTACGAGGGCGGACTGAGCGGAAAAGCGGGGGATGCGCATGTCGGATAACCTGAATTTCCACTTCAATGTAGACGGCGAGAACTTTTCTTCGGCGGGCGAGGCGTCCGTGGTCGTGAAAAAGAAGCTCCGTCAGCTTGGATTTCCCCCCGATATCATACGCCGTGTTTCCATTGCCATGTACGAGGGGGAAATCAATATGGTTATTCATGCCAACGGCGGAGAAGCGGATGTCACCATCGGCGACGACTGCATCGAAATTGTACTGAAGGACACCGGTCCCGGTATTCCGGATGTCAATCTGGCAATGCAGGAAGGTTACTCTACCGCAAGGGAAAGCATCCGTGCGCTGGGCTTCGGCGCGGGCATGGGTCTTCCGAATATGAAGAAATACACCGATTATATGAACATCGACACGACCGTCGGCGTCGGCACAACCATTACCATGCGGGTGTCGCTGAACAACTGACGGTTCCGAATCCACGGATACCACCCTGCACGGAGGACTTATGAAGGATTACAAGCATTCGGTTTCGCTGGACGTCAGCAAGTGCAAGGGCTGCACTACCTGCCTGAAACGCTGCCCGACCGAGGCCATCCGTATACGCGACGGACATGCGGTCATCTTTTCCGCCCGCTGTATCGACTGCGGAGAGTGCATTAAAGTCTGTCCGTACAAAGCGAAAAGAGCAACGCACGACCCCGTGTCGTGCATCCAGAATTACAAGTACAGCGTCGCGCTTCCCGCTCCCTCTCTGTACGGTCAGTTTGACAACATGGACAACATCGGCTACATCATCCGCGGACTCCGTGATATGGGGTTCGACGATGTTTTCGAGGTTGCCTGTGCCGCCGAGCTTGTTTCCGCTTATACCCGACTGTACATAAAACGGAACAACGTCAAAAAGCCCGTGATCAGTTCCGCCTGCCCGGCGATTACGCGCATTATCAGCATGAATTATCCCATGCTCTGCGAAAACATCATGCCGATTCTGCCGCCCGTCGACATCGCGGCGCATCTTGCCCGCGAAAAGGCAAAGCGCGAGCATCCCGAGCTTACCGATGAGGACATCGGCATCATCTTCATTTCTCCCTGTCCGGCGAAGGTCAGCTACGTCAAAAACGATTTTGCCGGAGAGAGAAACTACATTGACGCCACCCTTTCGGTCCGCGACGTGTACTTTGAGCTGCTCGACAAAATGAAGCGGCGCCACGACGAACCGTATGAAACCACCGAGTCCGGCATGGTCGGCATCGGCTGGGCTTCGACCGGCGGCGAGTCCACCGCGATTTTCAACGAGCATTACCTCGCGGCCTCCGGAATCGAGGACTGTATCCGCGTACTCGACCAGATCGACAACGAGGACATCACCAACCTCGATTTTGTGGAGCTGAACGCCTGCTCCGGCGGGTGTGTCGGCGGCGCAATGACCGTCGCAAACCCTTACATCGCGCAGGCAAGACTCCAGACGCTCAAGCGTTACCTTCCGGTCTCCCCGAACCGTCCGGTGAGCGAACGTATTCCGGACGAATATTACAACGAAAACGAAGTGGAATACAACCCCTACAACCTCCTTTCCGAGGATCGTCAGACCGCGCTGCGTATGATGAGCGACATCGAAGCCATCACGGAAGGACTTCCGAAGCTCGACTGCGGCTCCTGCGGGGCGCCGACCTGCATGGCCTTCGCGGAGGACATTGTCAAAGGGGAAACGTCCGCCGATGAATGTACGGTCATTATGCGGATGCTGTTCCACGAATACCTCAAGCAGCATACAGAAAAAGACAAACATCAGGAAATACTTCGGAAAATTTCCGCCATTAAGGATGGAAAAGTCACAAATACGGCGGACGAAAACGAGAAAAACGAGAAAGGAGAAACACCATGAAGCTCTCCGAGCTGTGCGAAGCGCTGTCCCTCACTGTGGCGGCAGGGAGCACGGACGATGTGTTTGACGGCGTATATGCGGGGGACCTGCTCAGTCGTGCCATGAGTCACGTGGAGGCCGGGAACCTGTGGATCACCATTATGTCGAACATCAACGTGATTGCGGTGGCCAGCCTCACCGAAGCGGCCGCGGTACTTCTCGCGGAGGACGTCGAGCTGGTTCCTGAAGCCCTGGAAGCCGCGCAGGCAAAGGGGATTACGGTTCTCCTGTCTCCGCTGACCGTCTACGAGCTTTGCGTGAAGATTGCCGCGCTGGTGTCATGACAAAGTACCGCTGTGACCTTCACATTCACTCATGTCTCTCCCCGTGCGGCGACGACGAAATGACCCCCGCAAACATCGTGGGCATGGCGGTCGTCAACGGTCTCCAGATTGTCGCGCTGACCGACCACAATTCGTCGAAAAACTGCCCGGCGTTCTTCGCGCAGGCGAAGGCGTACGGCATCATCCCCATCCCCGGCATGGAGCTGACCACCGGCGAGGACATTCACGTGGTGTGCCTGTTCCGGACGCTGGAAGCGGCGATGGCGTTTGACCGCGAGGTGGAAGGGCATCGAACGCTCATACCGAACGACCCGGATATTTTCGGCCATCAGTACATTATGGACGAAAACGACGAGATCGCCGGCGAGGAGGCCAATCTCCTCATCAACGCGACGGATTTGTTTCTCGAGGACGCGTTCGCGCTGGTGGAGCAATTCGACGGAGTGTGCTATCCGGCCCACATTGACCGGACGGCCAACGGGGCGGTGGCGATGCTTGGCACCTTTCCGGAGGAGCCGCCGTTTACCGCTTACGAGCTGAACGACGCGGCGTCGGAAGAGGAATACCTCTCGTCGTACCCGCTTCTCCGACGTCTCGTACATACCGTTTCCTCCGATGCGCATTATTTGTGGGACATTGCGGAGGAAGGGTTCGTGATTGAAATTGACGACGAGCCGTACTCGTCAGCAAATGTGCGCAATCGCCTGATCGACTATCTGGCGCGCGAGGAACTGGCCATCCGCAATGCCGTCCCT
>JBJFGC010000056.1:0-5374 GCA_051892315.1 Eubacteriales bacterium | reverse complement strand
GTGCGGGGGAAACTTTTTTTCAAAAAAGTTTCCCCCGCAAATTTTATTTTATAGCTCCTCACGCAAACTGAGCGGAGTGGAGGGAGTAGTAGAAGCCTTTTTGGGACATCAGTTCGTCGTGGGAGCCGTGTTCGATGACGCGGCCGTCGCGCAGGACGAAAATCACGTCCGCGTTTTTGACGGTTGAGAGACGGTGCGCGATGACGAACGAGGTGCGGCCCTCCATCAGTCCCGCCATCGCCGCCTGGATGCGCATTTCCGTCATGCTGTCCACGTTCGAGGTTGCTTCGTCCAGAATCAGCACCGGCGCGTTCGAAATCATCGCCCGCGCAATGGTCAGAAGCTGCTTCTGTCCCTTGGAGATGTTCACGCCCTCGTCCGTCAGTACCGTGTCGTACCCGTGGGGAAGTCCCTCGATGAACGAGTGAATCCCCGCCGCGCGCGCCGCCTTCTCAATTTCCTCCCGGCTGACTTCCCGCGTCGAACCGTAGGCGATGTTTTCCGCAATCGTCCCGCTGAACAGCCAGGTGTCCTGCAGAACCATCGTGTACGACCGCCGCACCGACGCCCGCGCCGCATGGGCAATGTCGCAGCCCTCCAGCTTCACCTGCCCCGAAGCCGGGTCATAGAACCGCATCAGCAGGTTGATAATCGTTGTTTTCCCCGCACCCGTCGGGCCGACAATGGCCGCCGTCATCCCGGGCCGGATGTTCATCGACAGGTCGTGAATGATCTGCCGTTCCGCAGTGTAGCCGAAATTGACGTGCTCCACCTCCACCTGCCCCCGTACCGGCGCCTGCTTTCCGAGAACCACCGCATCCGCGTCGTCCGGGGTTTCTTCCGCTTCGTCCAAGAGACGGAACACCCGCTCCGCTGCGGCTGCCGCCGACTGAAGTTCGTTCAGAATGTTCGCCGTCTCGTTGATCGGTCCGCTGAACTTGCGCGAATACAGCACGAACGAGGACACATTCCCGATGGAAATCCCGCCCGCGAGGTACAGCAGGGAGCCGAACACCGACACCAGCGTCAGCGAAATGTTGTTGATGAAGTTCACCGTCGGGCCGACCATGGTGCCGTAGTAGTCCGTTTTGAAGTACGCGTCGGCGGCAATCTGGTTCCGCTTTCCGAACCGTGCCGACATTTCTTCCTCCGCGTTGTAGGCGCGCACCGTCTTCTGACCGGACAGACATTCCTCCGCGTAGCCGTTCAGCTCACCGAGCTTGCCCGAACGCGCGCGGAACAGGGGCCGGAAGGTGTTTGCCATCTTGGAGCTGGTCACAATCGACAGCGGCACCGTCACCGCAAACACCAGACACAGCTTCGGCGAAATCGACAGCATCATGACAAGCGACCCGACGACGGTCACAAGGCTGGCCGCAATCTGCACGAGGTCGCTCGAGAGGGTGGAGTTGATGGTGTCAATGTCATAGGAAATACGGGAAATGATGTCGCCCGTCTGGCGGGTGTCGAAATATTCCACCTTCATTTTCATCAGCTTGGCGAAGATGTCTTCCCGCATCCGGCGTACAATCCCGCGCGAGAGGTTGATCATGACAATCTGCAGCCCGTACGCGGTCACGCTGGAGACGAGATACGCCGCGAGCATCAGAACACAGTAGAACAGAACGGCGCGGAAGTTCACCTCGCCCGCCCGGATTCCGATGGCGTCGATGGCGTAGCCGGACAGCTTCGGTCCGATGAGGGAGAGAAGGTTCGATAAAACGGAGAGCGCGAGCGCGGCGAGATAGCCCCACTTGGCGCGGTACATATACGTTCCGAGCCGCAGAAGCACCTTCAGCTTTTTTTTGCTGACGTTGCCGACCACGGTATCCTCCGGTCTGGTGACTTTGGGTCCGCCTTTATTCAAGGAGAGCACCTCCCATCTGTGAGTCGCTGATTTCCCGGTACAGCGGGCAGGAGGCAAGAAGCTCCTCGTGCGTGCCGCTGCCGGTGATCCGGCCGTCCTCCATCACGAGGATGAGGTCGGCGTGTTTGATGGACGAAACGCGCTGCGCCACAAGGACGGAGGTCGTTTTTCCGTCGTAGTTCTCCCGCAGCGCCTGACGCAGCTTCGCGTCGGTCGCGTAGTCCAAGGCGCTGGAGCTGTCGTCGAGCACGAGAATTTCCGGCATACCGGCGAGCGCGCGGCTTAAAATGACCCGCTGCTTCTGTCCGCCGGAGAGGTTCGCGCCCTTGATGGCCAGCTCGTAGTCGAGACCGCCTTCCTTTTCCCCGATGAAGGTCTCCGCCTGCGCGTGACGTACCGCGGTGCCGATTTCCTCCTCCGACAAATGCCGGCCGAAATCAATGTTGGAACGGATGGTGTCGGCGAACAGGAAGTCGTTCTGGAACGCCGCGCCGAATTTCCGGGAAATTTCCGCCCGATCCATCGCGCGCACGTCCACACCGTCGATGCGTACCGCTCCCCCCGTCACGTCGTACTGCCGCATGAGCAGGGCGATGAGCGTCGTTTTGCCGGCGCCCGTCGGACCGATGATTCCGAGGGTCTGGCCCGCCTCGAGGGTGAAGGTGATGTCGGAAAGGTTGTCTTTGACGCCGTTGTAGGAGAAGCTGACGTGGTCAAACTCAATTTTGGGACAGTTCGGCCGGCTTGGTTTTCCGGCGTAGGATTCGTCCGCGGCCATGTCGTACGGCGTGTCGAGAAC
Source organism: Eubacteriales bacterium (assembly GCA_051892315.1). Lineage (GTDB taxonomy): Bacteria > Bacillota > Clostridia > Oscillospirales > CAG-272 > UMGS1696. The sequence goes on along the minus strand of JBJFGC010000056.1, from coordinate 2,708 downwards.
CTCGCCGATCCGGTTGGCGGACGCGATGCCCTTGGAGGCCATGATAAAAATTCGGGTGACGCTCATCATGGCGTTGAGGATGATGGTAAAATAGGACATGAACGCGATAATCGCGCCGGCGCCGGACGCTCCGGAGTTGACGCGGATGGCGCCCACGGCGATGACGGCGACCAGACCGAAGTTCATGAAGAAGTTCATGAGAGGGCTGGTGAGCGCCATGTTGAGCGCGGCCTTCTTTTCGGCGCGGTTGAGGTTCAGGTTGGCCTCGTCAAAGCGCGCCTTTTCCGCCCCCTCTTTGCAGAGCGCCTTGATGATGCGGACGCCCTGCGCGTTTTCGCGGACGACGCGGGTCATGTTGTCGGTCTCAATCTGCTGCGTGTTGTAGAGCGGAATCCCGCGCTTGGAAATGAAGTAGACGAAAAAGCCGATGAAGGGGAGAATGGCGACCAGAACGAGCGTCAGCACCGGCTCCAGCGACGCCGCGATGAGAATACCGCCGATGAGCAGCAGCGGCGCGCGCACCCCCATCCGTTGGAACGTGCCGACCATCTGGTGGATGTTGTAGGTGTCGGACGTCAGGCGGCTCTCGAGCGAAGGGATGGTAAACTCGTCAATCTGCTTCGCGGAGAGGTAGGAAATCCGGTGAAACAGGTCGTTCCGGATTTTTTCGGTGGTGTCCCGGGCGACGCGGGCGGCAATGCGGTTGGCGCCGATGTTGCCGAGAATGGCGATGACGGAGCAGACGAACATGAGTACGCCGCAGAGGTAGATGTCCCTCCGTACGCCGGTCGGAACGATGTCGTCAAGAATGATGGACAGAAGCATCGGCAGGAACAAATCCATGATGCTGCCGATAAACTTGATGGAAAATCCCATCAGCATCTTTCCGGCGAACGGGCGGATGTAGGAAAGGATGTGCTTCAAGACATTGGCCTCCGGAAAATGAATTCTTACAAAAACTGTACATTTTTTTAATAATATTATACCATACTTTCCCCGCCTCTGCAAGCAGACTCCGGTATTTAAGCGGGTTAAAAAATAAAGTTTCTTGGGGGCGGGCTTTGGGAACAGGGGCCTTGTGGGGCCGCACAGCAAATCCCGGGCCCCTCTCCCCTTCCGGAACGTTCATCGTGAAAAAAAGAAAGCCGGGTGCAAACCAAACGTTTTGCACCCGGCTTTGCTGAACCAATCGAGGAAAGGTTTTGGCGAAAAACCTTATTTTTCTTTTTCCTCTCCGTCTTCATCCTCCTCGTCTGCGAGGGGCTTGTCGCGGCGGACGGTCATTTTGATGATGCGGTGGTCCTTGATTTCGGTGACGTGGATGTGGAGGGGCGGGAGATCGATGTCGAATTCGGTACCGTCTTCGGGGACGATGCCGTAGCTGGAGAAGACATAGCCGCCCATCGTGTCGTACTTTTCGGTCGGCAGCTCCACGTCCAGCTCCTCCGCGACCTCGCTGAGGGACGCCACCCCGCGGATGGCCCAGACGTCCTCCTCGTTTTCGAGCTTCACAATGTCCGGTTCTTCCGGCTCGGCCTCGTCGTCGTTGTCCGTCAGGTCGCCGACGAGCTGTTCAAGAAGGTCGTTCATCGTCACAATGCCGCGCAGGCCGCCGTATTCGTCAAGTACCACGGCAAAGTGGTTTTTGGTGTTTTTCATCTGTTTCAGCAGGACGTCCGCGTGAATGCCTTCGGGCACAAAGTACGCCGGGCGGACGGCCTCCTCGAGAATCTGCGCACGCGTCGCGCCGCGCAGACGGAAGTAATCCTTGACGCTCAGAATGCCCACAACGTTGTCGATGGAGTCCTCGCAGACCGGGTACATCGAGTGGCGGGTGTCGTGAATGGTGGTCTCCCATTCCGCTTCGTCGTCCTCGAGCCAAAGAACGTTCACGTCGGTGCGGTGCGTCGCAAATTCGCCGACCGTGATGTCGTTGAACTCGAACACGTTCTGAATCAGTTCCTGCTCCTGCTCGTCGATCACGCCCTTCTGGCCCCCTTCGTCGACCATGAGCCGGATTTCCTCCTCGCTCACGTCTTCGTCCTCCTCGTTGGGATCGATCCCGAACAGACGGAGAATCACGTTCGTTGAAACAGAAAGAAGCCACACGACGGGCGTGAAAATTTTGGAACAGCCGTAGAGCAGGGAGGCCATGCCGAGGGCCATTTCCTCGCTTTTGCGCATGGCGATGCGCTTGGGCACGAGCTCGCCCAGAACGAGGGTGAAGTAGGAGAGAATGAGAGTGATAAGGACAACCGCGATGGATTGCAGGGCGCTGCGGTTGACCTCAAGACCGAGGGAAACGACCCAGTCCACAAGGCGGGCCGCAAAGTTGTCTGCCGCAAACGCACTTCCGAGGAAGCCGGAGAGCGTGATGGCAATCTGAATGGTGGAGAGGAATTTGGCGGGCTGCTCGGTGAGCCGGCGCAGCTTGCGCGCGCGCCGGTCGCCGGATTCCTCGAGCTTGGTGATTTTTGCTTCATTAACCGATAAGACCGCGATTTCCGCACACGCGAACACGGCATTCAGAAAAATAAGTATGAACTGGAGAAGAAGCTGTCCCCATATTGAACCCATGATAAATGAATCCTCCGAAAATGTATGGCTGTGATGAAAAATCCGACGGAAAACTCAGGTATCAGGTCAAAAACCGGCGAAAACGCAAAAAGGCATACCTATACCCTCGAAAAGAGCGCAGCAATGCCTTC
>JBJFGC010000055.1:0-5414 GCA_051892315.1 Eubacteriales bacterium | reverse complement strand
GGGCCTGAATCGTCAGAAGACCGTCCGCACGTGCCATCCGGATGTAGCTGCCGATGCCCATTTTCAGAAGGTCCGGATGCCGCAGGAGGTAATCCCGGTCGAAGCCGAACACCAGATAGTCGTTCGCATTCTGGTGGAACCGCAGCTCCATTCCCATCAGAATCACCAGACGGCCGCCAGCTGCCTCGGTCAGAAGGTCGCCGGCGTGATACAGCCGTTCCACTTTTTCTTCCCACCGTACATCATCCTCGGCGGCCGGCGAAAAATGGTTGGTCAGACAAACCGTCGTATAGCCCGCCGCCGTGTATTTTTTTACAATGCCCTCCGCCGATTCATGCGAGCAGCCCGATGCGTCCCGGCTGTGGCAGTGCAGTTCCGTTTTATATTCCATATCGTTTGGTGGTTTCCTTTTCTTTATCGTTCAATCAGCAGCGTCACAATTTCAAACGGCCGGACGGTCAGCGCCACGCTGTCGTGCTCCAGAGCAAGCTCCTCCTGCTTTTCTTCCAGCATGTTCGTCCGCCAGACGCGCTTGGCGCCATTCAGAGAGAGTCTGCAGTTGGTCAGATTCCGTTCGCATTCGTACAGACGGAGAACATAGGCGTTTTCCACATCTTCCGCGTTCTTCACGGCCTCGCAGATGACGTTCGGCGCAGAAACCGCAAACAGCTTCGGCACCTTCAGAACGCCGACCGCCTGTACGACCGGATTGTTCAGCTCGTACGCCGGATGAACGACGGTTTCCGCCGAGAACCCACCGACGTGCGGGAGAAGGGAATAGGTCATGAAGTGAACCCCGCGGTCGCCGGACGTATCCGGACGGCAGCCGCTCTTGTGCAGCGTAAGGCGCATGTCGGAGCCTTCCACGGAAATGCCGTATTTGCAGTCGTTGAGAATCGCCACCCCGTAACGGCTCTCGGAAAGGTCGGACCACTTGTGGTTGCAAACCTCGAATTTTGCCGCTTCAAGCGAGGTGTTGCGTGTCGTCGGGCGATCCACGTGGCCGAACTGGATTTCGTTCTTCACCGTTGTTGCACGGATATTCACATCGAAACCGGCCTTGAGAAGGGTATGCCGCTCGTTCCAGTCAATCTTCATCTGGAAATCAATTCTCGGATTGCCTGCGTAGAAGACGGTGTCCACCCATGCGGTCGTCCCGCGGCCGATGCGGTAGGCGTTGCGGATCCGGTATTCGACTGCGCCGTCGGATACAACTTCGCTGGAAATGTGCTCGGTGACGGGTTTCATTTTCAGGAAAACGTCGTCCTCAATTTCCCAGTTATCGTATGCGGTCGGCATATCTTCGGCGATCCACAGCGTACCGAGCGCCGCACTGCCTTCCCGCTTTACCTCGCGGTCCACGCGGAGGTCGTACAGGGAGGAAAGATAGCCGTTTTCATCAAAGGTGACCTTATAATAAGGCGTATGCAGCACGCCGTCCTCAACCGTGAAGGTTTTGAAAAGACGTTCCGGATGCGAAGGCTCGGTGAGGTCGTAGGTCGCGGTTTCCATGGCCGGAACGACTGCCTGAACCGCTGTTTTCTTCTGGCCGTAAAGGTCGGTATAGACCTGTGCGGGTTTGCCGGCAATGCCGATTTCGCCGTCGAATTCGATGATGTCCGAGCGGTCAAAGGAAAGCGGGTTGTAGACGGAGATTTTCCGGTTCGCGGGCTCGGTCATTTTTGCGGCGTAGCCGGCAGTGATGGCGTTGGCTTCCGTGAGCAGGTCGTTCATCTCGCGTCCGGTGACCTCGTAGACCTTCGGAATGGAGGTGCCGGGGAGAATGTCATGGAACTGGTTGCGAAGGAGGACCTTGTACAGCGGGGCGCGGCGTTCTGTGACCGCTTCGCCGGAGAGGACGTTGAACAGCTCCATATTTTTCAACGCGGTTTCCGCCAGACGGTTGTTGCGCTTGACGTCGTGCATCTGCGTCAGCGTACCGCGATGGAATTCGAGGTACAGCTCACCGTCGTAGACAGGCAGCTTGTCCCGCCGTTCTTCCAGAGACTGCATATACGCGCTTGCGGTGGTCGGTTTGACCTCGGGCAGGCCTTCGATATCGGTAACACGGTGGAGGTATTCGAGCATGCCGTAGGTCGGACCGCCGCCGCCGTCGCCGAAGCCGTAGGCCGCGAGCCGCTGGTTATTCGACTTTTTGTCGCGGATCTCGGTTACGGTACCGAGCAGGGTACGGACGTCGGGCGTGAGATGCATCCGGTTCAGGTGGGTGATGACCTCGGAGCCGTCGATGCCGCGCCAGAGGAAGGTATCGGCCGGGAAGGGATTGAGATCGTTCCAGCTCATTTTGGTGGTATAGAAATACTTTACGCCGGATCCCTGCATAATCTGCGGAATGGCAGCATTATAGCCGAAGGTGTCGGGGAGCCAGAAGGAGTCGGAGCGGTAGCCAAAGTATTTTTCGGTGAACCGCTGTCCGTAGAGGAACTGGCGGATCATGGATTCGCCGCCGGTGATGTTGCAGTCGCATTCGACCCACACACCGCCGTTGGGTTCGTAGCGTCCCTCGGCCACGCGCTGCCGGATGCCCTCAAAGATATCGGGATAATATTCGCGCATCCAGTCGAGGTGAAGGGCAGAGGACTGCATGAAGGTATAATCGGGGTACATGTCCATTAAGGTAAGGGCCTGCGAATAGGTACGGGCACACTTCCGGATGGTTTCCGAAACGGGCCAGAGCCATGCCGTATCCATATGGGAATGACCGATGACGCCGATTTTTCCGCGGGAGAGGTCGCTGTGGGATTTTTCGAGTGCAGGCGCAACCTTTTCGGAGATGATGCGGCAGGATTCACGGATCTCGTCGAGGGAAGCCTGGGCAGGATCCTGGATGAGGTAGGGGAAAGCAGACATAAGACATTCGTGCGCTTTCATAGCCGCGAAATTTTCCCCGGGCAGGCGGGCAAGCTGAAGAACAGTGGAGACATCGAAGACAAAGTCACGGACAACTTTATCAATGATGCTGAAGGTGATGCCGCCGTAGGTACGCCGGTAGTTGGTATGGTCTTCGTCGCTGCCGTAATGCTCGTACGGCTGTGTTCCGGCGCAGAAGTGGCCGGCGTAGCATTCAAAGGCAAGGTCAATGGTTTCGCCTGCCTTGGCACAGGAGTCAACAAACATGAAGGAATGATCGCCGCCGATGAAGCGGTTCTTGGAGTTGATGATCCCGGCGGGCTTTCCGTTTTTGAAACAGAGAATTTCGGTCGCATTCACATCCGGAACAGCGCAGAAGATTTCGCCGTCCGCTTCTTTTGGTACGGTTACAGTTGTTTTCAGCCAGAGGTTGGAGTATTCCGCTCCCCACGCGGTTCCGGGGACGATTTCCTGCAGATCTGCGTCCTCCGGCGGACGGCGCAGGTGTTCCGTCGTTTCCACAGCGAGCGCGCGCTCCGTGGTCATGACGCTGCGCAGGATATATCGCGCGTACAGCTCCAGCACGTTGTCGAACTTTCGGTAGGTTCGTTCGATGTAAGCGTTTTGATTCATGAAAAGCATCCTTTCACGATGAAATAAGGTTGATACAAGTATAGCATAATATCCGTTTTTTTTCAAGGGGGGAAAGCGCGGGACGCGGCGGAAAATGAGGGGGCTTCCTTGGGCAGAGTCCCGGAAAAACTCCATGTAAAATCTTGACAAACCCCACGGATTTGCTATAATAAATAAAAAATAGAAAAAGAGGACAGGGAAACGATGAACTACATGGGATTTGATATCGGCGGTACAAAGTGCGCGGTGGTGATTGGGGATGCGAACGGACGCATCCTCGCGAAAACGAAAATAGCCACGACTGCCGTTGATGAAACACTTGAAAAGCTATGGAACGTCGCGGAGCGGTACCGGGAGGAATACACACCGGTGTCCGTCGGCGTAAGCTGCGGCGGACCGCTGGACCCGGAACAGGGTGTTATCCTCTCCCCGCCCAACCTGCCCGGGTGGGATCATGTCGAAATCGTCCGTATGATTCGTGAGCGCCTCGGATGTCCTGCGGTGCTGTGCAACGACGCCAACGCCTGCGCTCTTGCAGAATGGCGGTACGGCGCCGGACGCGGAACGAAAAATATGGTTTTTCTCACTTTTGGCACTGGACTTGGCGCGGGGATCATTCTGGACGGCAGGATCTATAACGGCGCAAACGGCAACGCGGGGGAGGCCGGCCATATCCGGCTGGAACGTTTCGGACCGGTAGGGTACGGAAAACGCGGTTCCTTTGAAGGCTTTGTCAGCGGCGGAGGCATTGCGCAGCTTGCGAAAACTGCGGCCATCGAACGCCTGCAGGCCGGTCAGACGACCGGTTACTGCCGCTCCTTCGCGGAGCTTGACACCGTAAACGCGAAAACGGTGGCGGCTGCCGCAGCCGCGGGAGATGAAACTGCCCGTGAGGTCTACGGCCTGTGCGGAGAAATGCTTGGACGCGGGCTGGCCATTCTGGTTGACCTGCTCAATCCGGAGATGATCGTGATCGGAAGTATTTTTCAGCGTTCGGAGAATCTGCTGCGGGAGAGGATGGAGGAAGTTCTGCGCCGTGAATGTCTGCCTGCCTCCTATGCTGCGGTGCGTATCGTTCCGGCCGCGCTGGCCGACGACCTTGGCGACAAAGCGGCTCTGGCGCTCGCACAGTCGGTGAAGCTGAAATAGAATGCAAAGGAGAAATCGAGAGGATGGAAACAATTCAGGAACTTACGGCGCGCTGTCCCGCTCTCATGGGATGCGCGGCGGAAATTGAAAAAGCAGCCGGACTTATCATCGGCTGCTATCAGGCGGGACACACTCTTTATACCTGCGGCAATGGAGGAAGCGCGGCGGACGCGGATCATATTGTCGGCGAACTCATGAAGGGATTTTTAAAAAAACGTCCGGTCAGCGCGGCGCTTCGTGCGGAGCTGGCCAAACGTTATCCCGAGCAGGCGGATTTTATGGCGGACAATCTCCAGTGCGGACTTCCGGCGATTTCGCTGCACTCCCAGTCCGCGCTGCTGACCGCCTTTGCCAACGATGTGGATGCCTCGATGATGTATGCGCAGGCGATTTTCGCGCTCGGCAGACCGGGGGACGTTCTTCTTGCCATCAGCACGTCCGGGAATTCCAAAAACGTTGTCAACGCCGCGCGTACGGCAAAGGCAATGGATCTGACCGTTCTTTCGCTGACCGGAGAGGGAAAGTGTGCGCTCGATGACCTTGCGGACTGTGCGATTCACGTCGGTGCGGTGGAAACCTACCGTGTTCAGGAACTGCACCTTCCGGTTTATCACTGGCTTTGTGCCCGTGTAGAGAGCATATTTTACAAGGAATGAATCGGCCAGACAGGTGAATATCAAAAAAAGAAACGTCTCTTCGGACGTTTCTTTTTACTGCTCCATCGGAGAGTCGAACTCCGGACACCTTGATTAAAAGTCAAG
>JBJFGC010000054.1:0-5469 GCA_051892315.1 Eubacteriales bacterium | reverse complement strand
CAGGTGGTAAAGTCCACGCCGACACCGATAACCTCCTCCGGGGAAACGTGACAGTCTGCAAGCAGATGCGGAAGGAGGTAGGCGGCAGCGTCCAGGTAATCCTGTGGGTTTTGCAGGGCAAAATCCGGCGGCAGCTGAACCGTACCGTGCGGCGTGACGAGGACTTCATCCATGACGGCATGGGGATAGACAAACGCTGTACTTCCGATTTCACACCCATCGGCAGTTCTTACCAGAAGCGCACGCGCAGACAGTGTTCCAAAATCCAGCCCGATGGTATATTTTGCCGGCGCCATACCGTTTTCTCCTTTTCCGTGCTTTATGTTTTGAGCTCCGCCATTTGTCCGCTGGCACCCATGAGCGCAGTCCTTTTTCCGGGGAAAAGAGAGGCCCGCGCAGCGGCTTTATGGCGATGTTATTGTTTCTGGTTGATTTTTGCGGCTTATTTTGGTTTTCCTTGTGCTTGAAGGAGAAGCAATTCCAATTATACTCCATTTCCTTCCGGAAGTCAAGAAAACGTGCAGAATTCCCGACAATTTTAAAGAAAAGGGGGAAGGTTCGCCGAAACTCTGCTCTTGACATTCGCTCCGCCCTATACTATAATCTTGTTATACCCTGAAAATGATGTGAGACAGAAGTTCGAGAAACCGCGGGGAGGGACTTTGGCGTTCCCCGCCGGCTCATGCCAAAGGAAACGGAGAGAAAGCGGTATGATACGGTATCTTGTATTTCATAAAATTATCGAGACTGGGAGCTTTACAAAAGCGGCGGAAGCGCTGGGCTATACGCAGGCGGCGGTCAGTCAGATGATGCGCGCGCTGGAGTCGGAACTGAAGCTGAGCCTGTTTGTGCGGATGCGGACGGGGATCCGGCTGACACCGGAAGGAGAGGCGCTGTATCCCATTGTGCGTAAGCTGGTGGCAGCCGACCGGGAGCTGAACGAAAAGGCGAAGGAGCTGTGCGGGTTGGCGTCCGGCGAAATCCGCGTGGGGACATGTCCTGCGGTGGCGCGGGAGTTTCTGCCGTCTGTCCTCCGGCGTTTTGCGGACGCGTACCCCGGGGTGCGGTTTGTTCTGCGGCAGGGGGACAGCCCGACGGTTTGTCAGATGATTCGGGACGGCCGCGTGGACTTCGGTCTGGTGACCGCGGAGGAGGTGCACGGCCTGACGCTGCGTGAGCTGACATGTGCGTCCTACGCTGCGGTTCTGCCGGCATCGGACGACCGGAATCCATGGGGGAAGGGTGAGATCTCCCTGAACGAGCTTGCCGCGGAGCCGCTGATTGTCCTGGAAGACGGGGAGAAAAATCCCGTGGAGGAAGCGTTTGCCGACGCGGGTGCGGAGCCAAACTGGCGCTGCCGCGTTCAGGACGCCGGTACCGCGCTGTCGATGGTGCGGGAAGGGTTTGGCATTGCTCTTCTCCCTTCGTCGGTTCTTTGTCACGGGGAAGAAGGACTTTGCGTTCTGTCGGTGCATCCTCCCATCCAATGCTCCGTTGCCATTGCCTATCCGGAGGACGACCTTCTTCCTGTCGCGGCCAAACGCCTGATTGAATACCTGTGTATGTGGGGGGAAGAATGAAAAAGCCGTTTCCCGCCTCTTTACAATTCTCTGGATTTCTTGTATAATAAGACCAGAATAAACCTTGCAGACGGAGGAAAAAGATGACGATTACAGAAAAAAGATCGCGCGCACGGGTGGACGGATTCTTATGCGCACGGGACGGAAAAATGTTCAACGGCCGCGGAGAAGAAATTCTGCTCTGCGGAATGGGAATCGGCAACTGGCTGCTGCCGGAAGGGTACATGTGGAAGTTCGGCGAGCCGTACGATCGGCCGCGGACGATTGAAGCTCTGGTGCGTGAGCTTTGCGGAAGCGCCTTCGCCGGCTATTTCTGGAAACGGTTCCGCGAGGAATACATTACTGAGGCCGACGTGCGTGCAATGGCGGAGCATGGGTTCAACTCCGTCCGTTTGCCGGTGAACTGGCGGGTCGTGATGGAGGACGAACCGGGCATTCATTGGAAAGAAGACGGCTTTGCCCTCATCGACCACTTCCTTGACCTGTGTGAAACCTATAAACTTTACGTATGTCTTGATTTGCACGGTGCACCCGGGGGACAAACCGGTTCGAACATCGACGATTCCGTCGACAACATCCCGCGCCTGCTTACCGATACCGTTTCCGACAGCCGCGAAAAGACGCTTGCCCTCTGGAAGGAATTCGCGCGCCGGTACCGCGACCGCTGGATTGTCGGCATGTACGACCTTCTCAACGAACCGGCGCGTTCGCCGAAGCCTGGTCTGCCGGAGCTTGACCACGAACTTCTTCGGGAAAATCTCCGTCAGTTCTACCGCGACTGCGTTGCGGAAATCCGTAACATCGACCCCGTCCACATGATTTCCATCGAAAGCGACGTGTGGGCCAGCCGCGCGGATTTCTTTACGGAAAAGTTCGACGACAACATGTGCGCCCACTTCCATCGTTACTGGTGTCCGCCCCGCCGGTTCATGTACGACGAATTTCTCGCGAAGCGGGAGGCCCTTTCCATGACCCTTTACCTCGGCGAAACCGGTGAAAATTCCATGCTGTGGTTCGCGGCTATGTACCCTCTCGCGGCGGAGCTGGACATCGGATGCAACGTCTGGCCGTGGAAGAAACTGGCGACGGACTCCTCTCCCTGTTCCATCCGTCCTCCGAAGCTCTGGAAGAAAATCGTCGATTATACCAGAGGCGGCGATCGTCCGTCTTATACCGAAGCGCAGGAGGCGTTTGACGAATACCTCGACAACATCCGTTTCGAGAACTGCGACTTTGTGGAAAACGTTATTCCGTCGATTTTCCGCCGCCCCGGCTGCGAATTCAAGGCCTGCGACTACGTGTCGGCCAACGAAAACGTCCGCCTGGTGGACGGAACCGGCGCGGTGTGCAGCGATTGGGACAAGACTTTGACCGAATTCAACGGCGGCGGAGTGGCGGAATATCTGCTGTATGCAGACGGTGAGTCCGGTGTGATTGCGTTTACATCCGATTTCCACGGTGCGACCGTTGAGCTTGCGGTCGACGGAGAAACACTGCTCCGCACGACGGTTTCCGGCCCGCGCGAGCTTTCCGCTGCCGTTCCCGCCGGTCACGACGGTACGCTCAGAATTTCCTGTGTGAAAGGCAGCTTCACCGTCGCGTCCATTGCGTGGAAGAGAGGGTGACAGAAACCCATGAGAAGCTGGTATCTTCTGTTTCTTGTCCTTGCCGTCGTTGCTCTCTGCAGTTCCGAAATCGACCGGACGGTGAGTAAAGTCCTTCCCAACAGTAAGAAACGGGCCGCGTTGTACGCGGCCCTGGGCGTGACGGCTCTGGCAGTCCTCGGTCTCTTTTGGTTTCGTGCGGCACAGGTTTTGCTGCCTGTCTGGCAGGCAGTCCTCCTTGCAGTCGTTCCGGTAACCGCGTGTGCGGCCGGAATCGCCTTTGGAAAATATTATGCCGCCCGACGCAGGAAATAGGGACACATAGGGAGCCTTTGGGAGGTACTTTTTCAAAAAGTACCTCCCAAAAACCTATAGTTCAAACTTCTATTTCTTCTTTGTCCTCCACCCTCCGGCAGCTGAAGCCGTCGATGATGAAGTGAAAGAGGTCGGATGGGTCGTCTTTGTGCTGTTTCCGGAGCTGGCCGTAAACGACGAAGTCGTCCGGCGACGGTTCGAGCGGTTCGTTCGGGTGCGTGTGGGCGGTAAACCGGACGCCTTTGAGCTTGGGCGGACGGCGTCTGGGTTTTGGCGTTTCTCCGGGACGGGGATTCCCGAAGGCCTCCAGCGCGGACTTTTTATCGAAGACAATCGCTTCCTGCTCCGGCTCCCCGAAGTTGCAGATGCTGTCGCGGTCGGGCTTGCCAAGGGGATTCTGGGTATACCAGACGGAGTAGATGGCGGCGCCGAATTCGTCGAGCTTTTCCGGATCCATCTTCTGAAGCTTGGCGTACCGGATCAGTTCCGGCAGCAGGAGATCATGATAATAATCCTTTGCCATACGCTTCATTTCCTTTCCGCGGAGCTTTGGGTTCCGTGTTCGAGGCAGCGTTCCGCGTCGCGGCGGAGAAGCGAAGACATGGTTTCGGAGCAGGCGACAATCTTCCGCTTTTCCTCGTCCGTGAAGCCGGACAGCGCGGTCAGAATCTCGTGGACGATTTCACCAAGCATTTTTTCCAGATGCTGTACGCCGCGCTCGGTAATCTCGACGTAAACCTGCCGGCGGTTTTCCGTGTTGTGCGAGCGGACCACGTATTGCCGTTCCTCAAGATCGTTTACAAGCTTGGTGAGCTGCTGCTTGGTGATGCCCATTTCGTTCGCAAACTGTGTCATGGTTATGGGGCGTCCGCGATAGGAACGGAGCGCGTACAGGGTCGAGAAACCGTGCGAGTGCATCCGGAATTCGTTGGTCTCAACCAGGTGCCGCCGGATCATGGCATAATAATCCACCATAAAATCAAGAAATTTCCGCGCGATTGTCAAATCGTTTGCTTCAGACATAAGGTACCCTCCGTTCTGCCTTGCCTCAGATTTCTGTTCCTTCATTCCTGCACACATTATACCATACTTTTGGAAAAGTGTCAATCATTCAAATAATAATCATATGTGAATTGTTTGGATATGATAAAAGAAAAGGAAAGCGGGTCGCATGAAATAAAAATATGAACAGAATGTAAAATCTGGATAATTGGAAAAGGTTCCGCAACAAACGGGCCTGTTTTTTCGTCTATCATGATATCACAAGATAGGCAATATCGTCGGAGTTGTGAAAGGAGAAACGCCATGAAACGCATTTTCATTTTTCTGCTTTTGCTTGCGGGACTGCTGTGCGTGTCCTGTACCGCCAAAAACGAAACCGAAGAAACACCCCTGCTTCCGGAAACGTCCGAAACCGCCCCCGTGGAGGAACAGGTACCTCCTGAAGAACAGATATCTCCCGAAGAACAGGTATCCCCCGAGGAAGAAGTACCTTCCGAGGAGCAGGTTCCTTCTCTGGAGTGGGTGGAAAAGGAAGACGGAACGTATGAATGTCTTGACCCCGCCACCGGTATCCGCACCCCTATGCCCTTCACGAATGCGGATTACAGCTGGGTTTCCCCGCTCTATGACGCCTTTGACGGCCGGCTGACCGGCGTTTCCTGCTGGAGTGACACGGAAAGCAAGATGGCCTTTTTCGATCTGTCCCAAATGAACTTTACCATTGAGATTCAGGGAGCAAACGGCAGCCTTTCGTCCCAGACGTACCGCGGCCGGTGTGTCGTGTCTTACGATGAGAATCAAAGGATCCGCAGCGATATCGTGGACTGTGCCACCGGTGAAACACTCCACAGCTTTGACGGTTTTATTGACCCGGCCGTCAGCGGCGACGTTCTGATCTATTGCTGCCGGAAAGAGGGCTGGCTCTCCGGTTTTTCGGTATACAACGCCGATTTTCAGCAGATTTCCGA
>JBJFGC010000053.1:0-5476 GCA_051892315.1 Eubacteriales bacterium | reverse complement strand
GAATTTTCGGAGTCTTTTAGTACATTGTTGTTCAATTTTCAATGAGCGATTCGCTACCGCATTCTCGCTGACAGCCTGTTTATTATACCACGGCTTCGATCTTTTGTCAAGACCTTTTTTAAAACTTTTTTTGAGTTTTTTTATTTTTCTCCTGACGGCTTCAGCCGGTGTCATCCTTGTTTTTGATGACTTTGATAGTATACCACACTCGATTGTTTTTGTCAACCCCTTTTTTTTCAATTTTTATTATTTTTCTTTTCTTTTTTTCTCATAATGTCCCGCATTTTTCGCATACTATAGACATGCTTACCATCTTCATACGAACCATAATCGTCTATTTCGTACTCGTGATATCCATCCGGTTCATGGGAAAACGGCAGATTGGTGAAATTCAGATTTCCGAATTCATTATCACCCTCATGCTTTCTGAAATTGCCGTTTCACCTATCAGCAACCGGAATATGCCGATTCTCCACGCGGTCGTCGCAATTCTTCTTCTGCTCGCCGTCGAAGTGATCATTTCCTACCTTCTTATTAAGAGCAACCTTCTCAAACGAATTTTCTACGGCTCGCCTTCTGTGCTGATCAAGCGAGGACGGCTTATGCAGAAGGAAATCAAGAAAAACCGCGTCGAAATCGACGAGCTCATCTCGGAACTGCGGCAGAAGGGCTATCCGGACATTTCCGAGGTCTACTACGCCATTCTTGAGGACAACGGCAAGCTCTCCGTCTTTCCAAAGTCCGGCAAAAATCCCGTCACACCCGACGATCTCTCCCTCTCCGTGACCGAAAAAGGAATTGCGCACATCTGTATCATCGACGGCAACATCATCGAGCACAGTCTGAAAGTTTTCGGCTGGGATGTCTCCCGCGTCCTGCATGAGCTGGAGAAAAACAAAGCCCGCCTTCCCGACGTCTTTCTTATGACCGTCGACGACAGCGGCGTTGTCAACATTATCCAAAAGGAGAAAAAAAGAAAGTGAAAGCCTTTCTCATTGCCCTATGTGTCCTCCTTATCATTTGTTCCGGTGTGACGATCTCCGCGGTCCATATTTCCCACGCCTGCGAAGATCTCGAACAGCTCGTCCGTGATTTTCCTGCCCTTCTTCCCGACGACGGCAACCATGCTGAATTTAACGCCGTTCTGGATCAATTCAACGCCGTATGGCTCAGACACCGCCGCATCATGCGCTTCACCGTCGGTCACACCGAAACCGACACCATCGACGACCTTCTCGCCGACCTCACCATCCGTTATACCCATCACGATGACGCCGGCTACGCCAACGCCAAAGTACGTCTTCTTTCCTCCATCCAACGTCTCCGCTCCTCCGAACGCTTCTCTGCTGACAGTGTGTTTTAGTCAGAGCGTTTTGCAAAGGGAGGGTACTTTTTGAAAAAAGTACCCTCCCTTTGTGCCTGCACTTTGCGCAGCTCTCCCTATCTCTCAGAGAAACTCCGTCTCCCCGTCCGCAAGAAGGAGCCTGCGGCGGGTGATAACATGCCAGCCGTGGTCGCCGGAGAGGTGGAACTGATCTTCTATGGCCTGCGCGATGTACTCAGGATTCAGGTATTTTGCGCTGTCGGCCGAGGTTACGGCATGGACGGTCAGGTGGTTTCCCTCCGCTTCCACGTGAAGGGAGCGAATCAGTTCCGTGATATCCGTTTCGCGGTCGCCGCTCTTGGAACGCTTCATCATGACCACCGGATGGCGGAACATTTCCTCAATGGCCGCGCAGGTCTCTGCAGCTGCACTGACATCGGTGTAGCGAATTTCGTTTTCCGCCCAGGCAATGTCGGTCAGCTTCCCCCGCTGCTCATAAATCTGCGTGATTTCGATACCGTTCGGCAGGACCGGCGTGAGCTTGTCCAGAATTTCAGCGTTGGAGATCGTCTTCATCATGCGCAGATCCAGCACCTCCGCCTCTCCGCCGCAGCCGACAGACAAGGGCGTTGCGAAAACCATCTTCGGAATCGGATTGAACCCTTCCGTATAGTAGACCGGAAGTCCGGAGCGCACGATGGAACGCATGAGGGTCTTGGACAAATCAAGATGCGAAATGTACAGCATCGGGCCAAATTTCCGGAACCGCAGCCGGATGTGCCGTGCGGCACGAATGCTCCCCTTCGCGGGAACGTTTTTTTCCTCCGCGTTCTTCGCCTGTGTGTCGGCACCGGTATCCGCACGGGCAATCACACCCGCGCTGTCCGAGCTTTCCGGATGACCGGGGCACCAGCGGCAGTACTGCGGATCCACCAGGCGGTTTGCACCGCAGCCCGAGCATTTTTCACGGCACGACGGCGTCGCCATCGCCGCCTGCGCCTTATGCCGCTCGGACAACAGAAATTCCTTGGATACGCCCGACGAAATCATATCCCATGGCAGGATCTCATCGTCCGGTATGGTACGGTTGGCGTAGAATGCGGGATCCAGCCCGACGGCGGCAAAAATGTCCATCCAGCCGTCGTAATCGAAAAATTCCTCCCACGCGTCAAACCGCACATGTCGGCGCACCGCTTCTTCCAGCGCACGACCCAGACGGCGGTCACCGCGCGCGAAAATCGCTTCCAGACGGGACACCTTCGCGTCGTGGTAATTGTACCGCACCTTACGGTCCGTAATTTTGCCGGAGAGAAACTTCTGCTTGTCCATCAGCTCCTCCAGCGTGTTCTGGCGTTCCCACTGAAACGGCGTGTGCGGCTTCGGAATGAAGCAGGCCACCGACAGCGTCACCTGCGGCTGCCGGGCCTTGTTCCGGTTGGGCGTGCGGTAATATTCGCTGACGACATGGCTCGCGAGCGTCGCAATGCCCTCCACGTCCTCGTACGTTTCCCCGGGCAGACCATCCATAAAATACAGCTTGATCTGATTCTTCCCTGCCGCGTAGGCAACGCCGGCCGCGCGGAGAATTTCCTCTTCGGTAATGTTTTTGTTGATAATGTCGCGGAGTCTGGGCGTTCCGGCTTCCGGCGCAAAGGTCAGCGTGCTTGTGCGGACCGTTGAAATCTTATCCATCAGCTCCGGTGTAAAGCTGTCGGCGCGCATGGACGGCAGAGACAAATTGACAATTTTCTCATCCGCCCATGAAAGGCGCCGGTCGGTCAGCTCGCTGATTTTGGTGTAATCACTGATGGACAGCGACGAGAGCGAAATTTCACTGTAACCGCTGTTTTCCACCATCGTGCGCGCGATGCAGTCCAGCGTTTCCGGCGACTTTTCGCGCACCGGACGGCAGACCATCCCTGCCTGACAGAACCGGCACCCGCGGATGCATCCGCGGAACACCTCCACGGTGACACGGTCGTGTACCGTTTCAATGTTCGGCAGCACCGGATTCAGCGGAACGTAGCACCGGTCCAGATTTTCCACAATCCGCTTGGTCACCACACGCGGAACCTGCTCATCCGCCGGCTCAATTGCCGCAATCGTTCCGTCGTCGTGGTACGAAACGTCATAAAGGGACGGAACATAGAAGCCCTTCAGCTCGGTCGCCACGCGCCGGAGAAAATCCTTCCGCCGGTAGGTCCCATTGTCCTTCATTTCGAGGTAAAGGCGGGCAAATTCCAGCAGGGCCTCCTCCCCCTCTCCGATGGAAAAAACGTCGATAAAATCGGAAACCGGTTCCGGATTGTACGAGCAGGGACCGCCCGCAAGGAGAATGGGATCGTCCTCTCCGCGTTCCGTTCGGCGGAGGGGAATGCCGGCCAAGTCAATCATGTTCAGCATCGTTGTGTAGCACAGCTCATACTGCATTGTGAACGCCATCACGTCAAACTCGCCCACACCGTCGCCGCTCTCATGCGTAAACAGCGGAATGCCGCGCTTCCGCATCTCCTCCTCCATGTCGACCCACGGTGCGTATACCCGTTCGCACCATACGCCGTCGATGTTGTTAAAGCAGTCGCACAGAATGCGCATGCCAAGGTTGGACATTCCGATTTCGTACGTGTCCGGGAAGCAGAATGCCACCCGCATCCGCACATCGTCAAGATTCTTCATGACACAGTATGTTTCTCCGCCGGTGTAACGTCCCGGCTTCTGCACCTGTGTGATAAAACTTCTGATATCTTCTCTCATAAAAACAGAAATAATCGGGGAAAATTTTCCGAAAAAACTTTTCCCCGAACCCCTTTCCAAAAACTTTCCTCTGGGTGAAAGGGAGGCGGGAGGAAATCCTTTTTCCAAAAAGTTTCCTCCCGCATTTCTCACCCTATCTTCTTCACTATACTATCGAATGAACATCCTCGACGAGATGGCAAGCGGAATCATCCAGATAAACTGATAAACGGCGATGTAGAGCGAATTGAGCAGGCCCATCGAATCGGACAGAAGCAGAAGAACGAGAATGGCCGCACCGATCATGACGGACAGGACGCTGAGGGCAACGTTGGTTTTTCTGGTGCGCAGGACCTTTTCGCAGTACGAAATCACCTGAAGCAGGGACTTCGGGGAACCGCACGTCACAAGACCGCTGTCAACCTTTTCTTCGTACGAGGTCACTTCCTCCGCGCTCGCATAACGGACAATCTTGAGCGGCATCCGCTTCATATTCAGCTTGCGCGCGATCATTCTCTCATCAATGTTCGGGTCAAAGGTACGCACGCAGACGTACAGGCCGCTGCCGGAGAATTGCTTGAGAATCAGGTCGATGTCCGCGTCCATGACGTACTTGATGTACATTTTCGCCACCAGCTTGTTTTCGCGGAACATATACATAATCGACAGCTCGTCGGAAAGATCCACGTCATCCTCCGCTGCGCTGGGCGGAATGGTCAGACCGCGCTTCTGCAGCGCCTCGCAGCTTCCAAAAATAATGTTCACGCCGTCCACCTGGGTTGCCAGGAAACCGGCCTCGGTATCAAAAATCCGGACATTCGCGGAATGCCCCATTTCCACCGTCGCCACTTCAAACACATCCTGCAGAGGACCGCCCGCGTAGGCAAACACCGACGCCGCGTAATAGAAAATACGGTCGATGCGCGCATTGTTGTAAATGCGGATGTTCTGCACCTTCACGGAGTAGGACGGGAAAACGTTTTTGTCGTCAAAGCTGATGATGGAGGCGTTTGAATATTCCTCCAGCGACACGTCGCCAATGATGGCGCTGTCGTATTCCTTCGCCGCAACGTTGGCACGATAGAAAGGATAGCTGAACGTAATATAAATGGACAGCGGCGCCACAATCAGCAGCGAAGCGTAAGCCGTGCCAAGAACCGCGTCGGCCGCGCCTCCGTGGAAACGCATCAAAATGCCGAACAGAACCGCAATGGCGCCAATGGCGCTGAGAAGTCCTGCCATAAAGCGGGTGGTCGCCGGATCCGGACGGCTGAGACGGCCGAAAAAGCCGTCGATGAAGTCCGTCTTTTCAATTTTCATGACATCGCAAACGTCATCGTTTTCCTCAAACGCTCTCGCCTCGCCTTCGGATTCCTCGTCCTGCAGGCGGCGCATGATGTGCTTCGGCTTTTTGTTGGC
>JBJFGC010000052.1:0-5492 GCA_051892315.1 Eubacteriales bacterium | reverse complement strand
CGCCGTCTTCGTTGACCGGAATCATGGCCTTATACACGGCTCCGTCCTGTTCCAGCGTTCCGAGCAGCGCAAAATGCAGCTCGTTCCCTTCTTCGTCGGTCAGTGTATAGATTTCCGGATCGTACTCTTCGTTGATGTCTTCGTTTTCCGGTCCAAAGAGTCCGTCGTTCTTATCCATTGCTATGTTTCCCTTTCAAGCAGTTTTTTATGTGCGGTTCTTCCCATGCAACCGTCTGCGTTTCTATTGTACCGCGAATCTCCCCTTTTGTCAAGAGTTTTATTTTGCCTTATTGAAATTTTGAAGAGGGGCAGTTCTCCGGGACCTTGCCCGTCACCCATCCCCTTCACTGCACCTTCTTCGGCCGGTCGAACCGGAACATTCCAACGAGAATGGAGCAGAGGACGAAAATTTCATTGAGAACACCGCCGAGATTGCCGGAGGAGAGGTGGTAGACGAACCAGCAGGGAGGGGAAGGAAGCGTAAGGAGCCGGATTCTGGCGGGATTTTTCATAAAGAAAGCGAGGGTCGTGAAGGTCTGGCCGACAAAGGGGAGGAGGTCAAGGGGGGATTGGTAGGTCACGGCGACACAGATGCCGGCGGTGACGATGTAGAAGAAGATCCAGAAGGGGGAGTCGGCCCACTTGTGCCGGCCGCGCTGATAGAAGGTGAGGGCGCGGCAGATGCCGTGGATGTTCAGCAGCGCACCGGAGAAGGCGCCCAGCAGCGTAAGGTTTAAGGTAAAGAGGGTGGACGCGATGATCTGCATGATGAGGATTTTTTTCTGGGAATTGAACTGGTAGCAGATGATGGTCACGCACAGGGCCAGCAGGCCGAGAGCCTGCGCAAGAATTTGTATCATAGAAGGAATACCTCAGTTGGAGTAGGATGGAGAGTGAGAGCGTGGGGAAGGCGGAGCTGTCCGGCGGCGCTTGGGTTCTCTTTGCTTAACCGTTTGTCACGTCCAGCCAGTCCCTGACGAGGGCGTCCTGGAGGGATTTCAGGATTTCGCCGCCGCGGCCGCCCACCTTCCGTCCGTCAATGGACGCAATGGGAATGCAGAACTGTCCGCTGGAGGAGAGGATGACCTCGTCGGCGGTAAAGAGGTCTGCCTTTGTGAACGGGATTTCGGCATAGGGGATGCCCAGCTTCCGGCACATTTTCAGAAGATTCATCCGACCGATGCCGGGGAGAATCAGATGGTCCGTCGCGTGGGTGCGGAAGACACCGTCGATGATGGCGTGGACGTTGCTGTGCGCGCATTCCGTAACCATGCCGTTTTCCGCGCCCTCGTAGGCTGGACGATAGAAGATTGCTTCGTGACAGCCGGCGCGGCGCGCCTTTTCCGCCGCCAGAACGTTCGGAAGGAGGTTCAGGGTCTTGATGTTGCAGTGGTAGAAACGTGTGTCGGGAACGGTGATGCAAGTCGTCGGAGCGTAGGTGTCATGGACGTGCTCCGGCGTGAGGGTAATCCAGAGATTCGAGGGCATGTCGGTACCATAGGCGTGGCCGCGGGGCGCGGTGCCGCGCGAAAACTGGACGTAGATGAACTGCTCGTGGTCGTCCACACGGCGGATGAGGGATTGGAGAAGGTCGGCCAGCTCGGCTTTGGTGCAGGAGGGGTGGATGTCCAGCAGAGCGGCGGAATTGTACAGCCGGTCGAGGTGCTCGTTCAGGCAGTAGATGATGTAGTTTCGGCAGTACATGGCGTCGTAGCAGCCGTCGCCGAAGCAGGAGGCGCGGTCGTTCATCGGGACGGTGATGTTCTCAATGAGGTCAATGCTGCCGTTATAATAACCAAGGTTTTTCATAAATTCCTCCGTGGAAAAATTTCGTCTTACGATGAGTATTATACCGCGCGCAGGGAAAAATGTAAAGGTGAATTTCTCCGAAAATTTGCGAAAACAAAGGCCGCCGCTTCCCGCTGAAAGGAGATGGGTCCTTTTGTGTGACCGCCGCGCGGGGAAGTCCGGCGGAAAAAACGACGCACGCGTTTTTCTTCCTTTGACATTGACATTCTACCGCTGGTGTGGTACAATTATTTTAAAATACGGCACGTTTCGATGCTTTCGCACGAGAGTTTTTTTGATGGATGTATTGTAATGAAAAATGAGTTTTCTTTCTTATATATTTTAAAAAAGGCCGCGGCCCTGCTTCTCCTTCCGGCTGTCCTCATTTCCTGCACAGGAAAACCTTCCCAGCCTTCGAAAAACGTGGGCGTCAGCCGTCCCGCAGAGCTTGTGGCAAGTGAGACCCTCCCTTCGCCGGATTCCTCCGAAACGGAGAAATCGGATCCGGAAAAACCTCCTCTGGATGCTCCGGAAGAACAGGACGATTCCCCTTCCTCGTCCGATTCCGCGCAGACCGGCGGCATCTCATGGACTTTTCAGGACGGACGGTATTCCTATACCTTCCCCGAGCCGGACCGCAGCGGCTTGTCCGACCTTTCTGCGATCAATTCCACGAGCCGCGCCCTGTTTTCCGACCAGGGCGAAGACGAGAGCGGTTCGTGGTACTTCGGAAAAACGCACTACGACTCCAATAACGGCGAGGTGACGTACGTCTGGGATCGTTCGGACGCGACCAAGCAGCTTCTGCACGATAACCTCGGCATTTACCGCGGGGACGAAACCCGTAAGGTTTGCTACTTCACCTTCGACTGCGGCTACGAAAACGGCTATACCAACGCCATTCTGGATGTCCTCGCGGAAAAAAACGTCGCGGGCGTCTTCTTTCTCACCGGCCAGTACGTCAAAACGGCACAGGAGCAGATTCGCCGTATGATTGACGAGGGGCACATTCTCGGCAACCATACCGTGGATCACCCGAACATGACCCAGGTGACGGCGGAGGAGTTCATCAACCAGATCGAGGGTCTGGAGGATATGGTGAAGGCCGCTTTTCCGGATTCCCAGCCGATTCTGTATTACCGCCCGCCGTACGGTGCGGCGAACGAATGGACGCTGAAGCTGGCCTCCAGAATGGGCATCCGCACCGTTCTCTGGTCGTTCACGTACAAGGATTACGACCCCGACGACCAGCTGGATTACGCCAGTGCTCTGGAAAAGGTGAAGGGCGGGCTCCACCCGGGAGCGGTTTATCTGTTCCACACCGTTTCCAAAACCAACTCCGAAATTCTCGGCGAAGCCATCGACTGGATTCGTTCGCAGGGGTATGAGATTCTTCCTATTTGCGACATTGACGTCAACCCGGGCAATGCCTGAGAAAAGCGTTCGCTTTTGACGCGCTTTTTTCCATCCGAAATTCAGAGATTCAATCGATAACATTAGACAGAAAAGGAATTATCATGACGAAATTACATCTTCCGACCACGAGACGACGCACGTATGCAATGCTGCAGGACAAACCCATCCGGCTGTTCGGAACCGTTTCCGAATCCATCGTGGACGGACCCGGCGTTCGTTATGTCATTTTTGTGCAGGGCTGTCCGCACCATTGCCCGGGCTGCCATAACCCCGGAAGCCATGACCCCCGCGGGGGCCGGCTTTCCTCCACGGCTGATTTATGGGACGAGATCCGGCGCGATCCGCTTCTGACCGGCGTGACCTTTTCCGGCGGGGAGCCGTTCCTCTGGGCGGACGAGCTTGCGGACATCGGGCGGGCGGCCGCCGATATGGGGCTGGACATCATGACCTATTCCGGCTACACGTACGAGCAGCTTCTGGAGATGGCGGAGCAGAATCCGGGGGTGAAGCGGCTTCTGACCGTGACCAACTATCTTGTGGACGGCCGGTTTGAGATGGAGCACCGGGATCTGAATCTGAAGTTCCGGGGCAGCACCAACCAGCGGATTCTGGACGTGACGTGCTATCCGAACTCCACAAACGCCGTCTGTGCGAAGTGGTCGTGAGGGTCGGACGGGTCGGACGGGTCGGATGGGGAGGCAGACGATAGGTACGATCTTGGAATTGGATACATCATACGATGATGGAGGAGGATACATGGATGAAAAATCAGCGGATTTTAGTGATCAGCAGTGCCAACATTGATTTTGTACAGAAAATGCGGCGGATGCCCTACGCCGGTGAGACCGTTGTAGAGACGGAAAGCGGCTACGCATACGTCCCGGGCGGGAAGGGGGCGAACAGCGCCGTGACCTTTGCGCGCTTTGGTGCGGACTGTGTATTTACCTGCAAAATGGGCCGCGACGCGAACGCCAAGCGGCTGACCTCCATGTACCGTGCGGAAGGGATTGACACCCGCTACATTCTTGAGGATCCCGAGGCGCCGACGGGGCTTGCGTCCATTCTCGTGGAGGAGAACGGCAAAAACCGCATTATTGTTTACCCGGGCGCGAACATGACGATGACGGCGGCGGACATTGAAGAATCGTTCACGTGCTATCCGGATGCGGTATACATGCAGCTGGAGATTCCGGACGAGGCGATTCTGGAGGCGGCACGGCGGGCGCACGAGGCGGAGGTTCCGGTATTCATTGATGCGGGGCCGGCGCGTTTGGACTTCCCGCTGAAGGAGCTGGGGCGGGTAGAAATTTTCTCCCCGAACGAGAGTGAGACGCGGGTTTTCACAGGCATTGCGCCGACGAGTGAGGAGAACTGTCTGCGTGCAGCGATCCGGCTGTCGACTTTGGTGGACGCGAAGTACATTGTTCTGAAGTTAGGGGACCGTGGTGCGTTCATTTACGATGGGCGGGAATACTATGTGGTTCCTGCGGAGCCGGTGGAAGCGGTGGACACGACGGCGGCGGGGGATGTTTTCACAGCGGCGATGGTATACGTTTATCTGCAGAACGGGAACATTCTCTCGGCAGTGAAGTACGCGACCTGTGCGGCGGCGATTTCCGTGACCCGTGCGGGGGCGTCGCCGTCGATTCCGACCCGTGCGGAGGTCATTGCGTATGCGAGAAACAAGAAGAAGGCGGAGTCCGGCGAGCCGTCCGCGGAGCCGGAAAGCGGCGACGAGGAAATGAACGAGATATGATCATTGTCGGAATTGACTTTGGCGATGCGCGGACGGGAATTGCGGTCTGCGACCGCTACGAGATGATGGCGTCCGACGCGGGCTGTGTGGCGGCGGACTCCTTCAAAAAGGCGGTTGAGGCGGTGGCCGTGCGCGTGATGGAGCTGAAGGCGGAGCAGATTGTGGTTGGCAATCCCCTAAACATGGACGGCACGTCCGGTTCGCGGAGTGAAAAATGCAAGGCCTTTGCCTCCGCTCTGACCGAGCGGACCGGTATTCCTTCCGTTATGTACGACGAACGTCTTACCACCGTTTCCGCGCACAGGATTCTCTCCGAAAACAATGTCCGCGGCAAAAAGCGCAAGGCGACGGTGGATGCTCTCTCCGCTCGCCTCATTCTGGAGGATTATCTGGCTGTCCGGAAGCGGGAACGGGGAGAGTAGGGGTTCTCTGGGGGATGGTTTTGTGGGGGATGCGTTACTGGGGCTCTGCCCCAGGCCCCGCTTAGGGACCTTTTGAGGAAAGGTCCCTAAGGACCTCCAAACCTTTTCGG
>JBJFGC010000051.1:0-5495 GCA_051892315.1 Eubacteriales bacterium | reverse complement strand
ATTTGAAAATGGAATTCCAAAATCTCGCTATGATACATTATACACCAAATACTTTTCTTTTTCAATCGAAAGAAGGCGGATTTTTTGATTTTTACATTTTCGTAACAAATAATAAGGAAGAAAACCGCCGGCGGCTTCGCGAAAAAATCCACGCGCTCTGCGGCAAAAGAAAAATTTTTCGAAAATTCAGAACAAGTGTTTACATTTGGGGGAAGATATGCTATAATGAAGGCACAGCGTTCTTTCCGTATGGTTTTCGGAAAATTTTATTCGGAATCGAGGGGATTATTGATGATAAAACTGGAACCGAAAGAACAATTGATTTTCGATTATATCAAAGAAAATATTAAATCAAAGGGATACTCACCGTCGATCCGCGACATCTGTTCGGCGCTGAATATTAAGAGTACCTCGACGGTCCATACCTGCCTCGAACGCCTCGAAAAGAAAGGCTACATCCAGAAGGAAAACGGAAAAAGCCGTACGCTGCGTATTGAAAGCGTGACCACGGACGAAACGGGCGAACCCATCGACGGACTGAGCATTCCGATCATCGGACGCGTGACGGCCGGCACCCCGATTCTGGCGGTCGAAAATTACGAGGGTTACATCCATTATCCGACCGGTCTCCGGCCGCTGCCGGACAACGAAATGTTCGCGCTCCGCGTGTCCGGCACCAGTATGATTGAGGCGGGGATTCTCGACGGGGACATTGTCATCGTCGAAAAAACAGCCACCGCCGAAAACGGCGACATTGTTGTCGCGCTCATCGATGACGAAGCGACGGTCAAAACCTTCTACAAGGAAGATGGTCACTTCCGTCTCCAACCGGAAAACCGTACAATGCTCCCGATTATCGTCACCAGTCTGATGATTCTCGGCCGGGTGATTACCAGCATCCGTTACTATCGTTGAACCGGATTCTCCGGAATCCATTTTCATACACTATTTTCAGCAAAAGGAGAAAAACAATGGCAAACGAAATCATTAAGGGAATGGGCTTTCATCACGTCGCGCTCCGCGCAGTGGACTTTGAGGCCTCTCTGAAATTCTATACCGAAGGCCTCGGTATGAAGCTCTACAGCATGTGGGGAGAAGGAGACGGCCGGATCGCTATGCTCGACCTCGGCGACGGCGGCATTCTTGAACTGTTCGCCGGCGGAACGGACGAGGCGCGTTCCAATCCGCAGTACATTCACTTCGCACTGAAGGTGGACGACGTGGACGCCGCTTTCGAGACCGCACTCCAGGCCGGCGCGAAGCCGAAGTCCGTGCCGAAGGTCGTTCCGCTCGACTCCGCACCGGTGAAGCTCACCCTCAACTGCGGTTTTGTTTACGGGCCGTCCGGGGAGGAGCTTGAATTCTTCCGCATTCTCGCGGCGGAATAAGAAAGGAGAAGCCCCATGCCTGTTCTTGCAACGGTTGTCTACGTGGATGTCCTTCCGGAATGCGTGGACGCGTTCACGGAAATTACCCGCTACAACCACGAAAATTCCCGCAGGGAACCCGGGAACCTTCGCTTTGACGTTCTTCACGCAAACAGCGATCCTACCAAATTCATCCTTTACGAGGTCTACGCGGACGCCGACGCCGCGGCCGCCCACAAGGAAACCGAGCATTACAAAAAATGGAAAGAAACGGTCGCGCCCATGATGGCCTCTCCCCGCAGAAGCTGCCCGACCACACCCCTCTGCTTTGACTGATTTTTCCATAAAACCGCCGCTGCCCCGTGCGTTTTACGCCGTGGACGCCCTCACCCTCGCGGAAAAGCTGATCGGAAAAACGCTTGTCCGCTGTGTGCACGGCGTCCCTCTGGCGGCTGTGATTACCGAAACCGAGGCGTATATGGGGGCCGTCGACCGCGCCTCGCACGCGTACGGCGGCCGGCTGACCGAACGTACAAAGACTCTTTTTCTGCCGGGCGGTCACGCGTACGTCTACCTCATTTACTCCTGCATGAACATCACGGCGAACGCAATGGGCGTTCCCGAAGGGGTTCTCATCCGCGCGGTCTTTCCCATCGCCGGGGAGGAGGTCATGGAACGCACGTATCGGGCCAATGGCCGGCGCCGGCGGACTTCCTTGTCCGAGGAGACCGCCCTGACTCCGCGTGCGCTGTATTCCCTCACCAACGGTCCGGGAAAGCTGTGCGTGGCGATGAGCATCGACCGTTCGCTCAATGCCAACGACATGACGCAGGCGGAAACCGGCGGAGAGGATGACAATTTTTTTGTGCAGGATGACGAATATTGCGCGGCGGAAATTCTCCGCTCTCCCCGGATCGGGATCGATTATGCCGGGGAAGCGGCCGGATATCCGTGGCGGTTTTCCGTGAAAGAAGAAAACGGAATTCCTCTTTTGCGGAAAAAAGGAGAACAGACGTAAAATCCGTCAAAATTTCCAAAAGCTCTGACAATACCGGATGGTGGCGCGGAGCTTTTTTCTTTTTTTCGCATTTTGGAGTGTTCGCGGGATATGGACTGCACTTTTTTCGACGAAAAAAAGAATGAAATTGTATAATATAACAAAATCATATCTATTTTCTGTAAAATTTATTTATGAATACATCAAAAACCACTTGCATTCTTTTTCTTTTTATTGTATAATGAAAGCAGGAAAGGATGGATGATTAAAAATGAATGAAATTGAAAACCTGAACGCCCGTGAATCCGCCGTACCGGAAAGTCCGGCTGTGCTCCCCGGCATGGGGCTGGCGGAAACCGATTCGCTTCCGGCGTATCTTTTCCATCAGGGAACCAACTACCACTCCTACGATTATCTGGGCGTTCACCGCGAAAAGAGCGGGGACGGATATGTGTATACTTTCCGGGTCTGGGCACCGAACGCCACCTTTGTTACCCTCAATTCCGACTTTACCGACTGGCAGAACGGCCTTCCTTTGCG
The DNA here is from genome assembly GCA_051892315.1 of Eubacteriales bacterium. Classification (GTDB taxonomy): domain Bacteria; phylum Bacillota; class Clostridia; order Oscillospirales; family CAG-272; genus UMGS1696. Next base: position 2,591 of record JBJFGC010000051.1, on the reverse strand, counting down.
GCGCTCGACCAAAAACGGCCTCTGGGAGGTCTCTTATGAAAGCGAAGAACCACTGGAAGGAAAATTCTATAAATTTGCGGTGACGGGAAAAAACGGCGTCACCTACCTTAAAGCCGATCCGTACGCGTTTGCTTCGGAAACTCTTCAGAAAACCGCGTCGATTGTCTGTGATCTGTCCGGCCACACCTGGAAAGACGCGGACTGGATGAAAAAGCGCAGCGCAACGGTCTGTCCGAAACAGCGGGGCTTCAAGCCGAAGGTCAGCCATTTCTACAGCGCGCCGCTGAATATCTATGAAGTTCACCTTGGCTCCTGGCGCACTCTGGACGGGAAAAGCACCGCCGACGGAGAGCATTACCTGAATTACCGCGAAATTGCGGACAAGCTGGTCCCGTACGTGGTGGATATGGGCTACACGCACGTGGAACTGCTTCCCGTGATGGAGCATCCGTTCGATGGCTCGTGGGGCTATCAGGTCTGCGGCTACTACGCGCCGACCTCGCGCTACGGCACGCCGGAGGATTTCCGTTATTTTGTCGAAAAAATGCATCAAAACGGCATCGGCGTTCTGCTGGACTGGGTGCCGGCACATTTTCCGAAGGACCGGCATGGTCTGTATGAATTCGACGGCCAGCCCCTGTACGAGTACCAGGGCTGGGACCGGATGGAAAACCGCGGCTGGGGAACCCGTTATTTTGACGTCGGGCGGCCGGAGGTGCAGTCGTTCCTCATTTCCAACGCGCTGTTCTGGCTGCGGGAATACCACGCGGACGGACTTCGCATCGACGCGGTGGCCTCCATGCTGTACCTCGACTACGACCGGGAGCCGGGCGAATGGATTCCGAACGCGCAGGGCAGCAACCGCAACTTAGAAGCCATTGCGTTCTTCCAGAAGCTCAACACCGCCGTGTTTGCGGAATTCCCGGATGTACTGATGATTGCGGAGGAATCGACCTCCTGGCCGATGATTACCAAGCCGGTGTCGGCCGGCGGGCTCGGCTTCAATTTCAAATGGAACATGGGCTTTGCCAACGACCTGTTTGACTATGTGCAGACGGATCCGGTGGCGCGAAAGTACGTCCACAACAAGCTGACCTTCCCGCTGATGTATGCGTTTTCGGAAAACTATATTCTGCCGGTGTCGCACGACGAGGTGGTTCACGGGAAGAAATCGCTTGTGGATAAAATGTTCGGCGAATACGACGATAAATTTGCCGGAATGCGCACGTTCCTGCTCTATATGATGACGCTGCCGGGGAAGAAGCTGACGTTCATGGGAACCGAATTCGCGCAGTTCCGCGAATGGGACTACGAAAACGAACTGGAGTGGTTCATGACCCAGTACCCGCGGCATATTGAAATGCAGCGGTTTGTCCGCGCGCTGAACCACTTTTACCTTCAGAATCCCGAGCTGTGGGAAATCGACGACACGTGGGACGGATTTGAGTGGATTGAACCGAATCTGGCAGAGCTGAACGTGCTGTCCTACCGCAGACGGGACAAAAAAGGGCATGAGCTGATTGTTGTGCTGAATTTTGCGCCGGTGCTGCGGGAAAACTTCAAGGTGCGTGTACCGAAGATGGGACGGTATGAGGAAGTCATGACCACGGACAAGTACGAGTTCGGAGGAAAGAATCGCCTGAACGAGGAAGCGATCCGCACGCGCGCTGTCATCCGCGAGGACGGACGTCGGGAAAACGAGGTTGAAATCACGCTTCCCGCGCTCGGCGGCGTGATTCTGCGCAAGCAGCTCAACGGCTGAGAGAAAAACGACGGGACCGGAAAAAACCATAGAGATGCGCTCAATTCAAACTTATAAATACAATCCAAACGGACTATGGAGGCAAATATGTTAAAGAAACAGGAATGTGTTGCCATGCTTCTGGCCGGCGGGCAGGGAAGCAGACTTTATACACTGACCGAAAAAACGGCAAAGCCGGCGGTACGCTTCGGCGGCAAATACCGGATCATCGACTTCCCGATGTCAAACTGCGTCAATTCCGGCATTTATACCGTCGGTGTTCTCACGCAGTACCAGCCGCTCGCGCTGAACGAGTACATCGGCAACGGCGAGCCGTGGGACCTCGACCGGGTGGAAAGCGGGGTGCGGGTTCTCCCTCCGTATCAGGCAAAATCCGGCGCGGACTGGTACAAGGGAACGGCGAACGCCATTTACCAGAACCTCGAATTCATCAACCGCTACGACCCGGATTATGTGCTGATTCTCTCCGGCGACCACATCTACAAGATGGACTACGAAAAGATGCTGGAGGCGCACAAGGCCAAGGGCGCGGACTGCACCATCGCGGTGCTGGAGGTTACGCTGGAGGAAGCGAGCCGGTTCGGCATCATGAACACCGACGAAGATCTGCGCATCACGGAATTTGAGGAAAAGCCGAAGCATCCGAAAAGCACGAAGGCCTCGATGGGGATTTACATCTTCAACAAGGACCTTCTCCAGCAGTACCTGATTGAGGATGAGGCGGACCCGAACTCCTCGAAGGACTTCGGCAAGAACATCATCCCGAAGATGCTTGCGGATGGCCGGAAGATGTATGCGTATCCCTTCTCCGGCTACTGGAAGGACGTTG
>JBJFGC010000050.1:0-5496 GCA_051892315.1 Eubacteriales bacterium | reverse complement strand
ACAAAAATCATGTCCTATAATTCGGACTGAATTCACGCTCAGAAAATATTTTTCCAAGTCCACCTTGTGCATCCAGAAATCGTCGTGGTTTCCGACGATCAGATGCTTTTTCCCGCGGAGCCGTTCGAGAATGCTTTCTACCTCCGTGGTCCGGAAAAACATGTCTCCGAGAATGTAAACCGTGTCGGCCGGCTGAACCTTTTCGTTCCACCGTTCGATGAGTTTCTCGTTCATTTCCTCCACCGACGCAAACGGCCGGCCGCACAGCCGGAGAATGTTGGCATGTCCAAAGTGTGTGTCCGCTGTATAAAAGATCATTCTTCTTTCCCTCTGGTTTTATGATAACGTGAGCTTGCGGGGGAGGGTACTTTTTGAAAAAAGTACCCTCCCCCGCACCCCCACCCTCAAAAACTTTCAAAAAAGAACAGGGGCAGGATGTCGTGCAAATCATGCAAAACATTTGCTCAAACTCTGTTTTTTTATCCACAGGAAAGTTTTGGGAAAGGTGGTGACGCGAATTCTGTCGAGCTGACGTTATTATAACACGTTACGCGCCTTTTTTCCAGTGAGAAAAAAGAATCCCTTACTCAAAATCCATCATTTTGTCCGCCTCCGCACGTTCGTATGCGATAATTTCGCGGCAGAGACTTGTCACTTCATGGTCGCAGCCCTCGCCGGACAGCCGGAGCATCTCGCGTTCCAGCTCGTCTACGCCCATGCGCGTCCCTTTTTCAATCATCTCCGCGATGTGGCGGTCGGACGAATCGAACATCGTATTCATCGCGATGCCGCTTTTTGCCATCGCCTTTTTCATCGCGGACAGTTCCTGCGGCCGGACGGACCGTTTGCGCAGCTCGGATGCGGTGCGGGAGGCGTAGTCGGAATAATGTTCCATCTGGGACGTGACGCTGGTGACAAGGAATTTGTCCCGGATTTTCGGCAGAACGCCGCACAGGTTTTCGTTCCCCATTTTGACGTTGCGGTACATGTGCGCCAGCAGCTCGTTCGTATTTTCGGCGGTATGAGAAGACATAACTTTCACCTCATGAAAGAATTTCAGACTTATTCTTACACCGCCGTGTCCGATTTATACCCTCCTTTTCCCGGAACACTATGGAATTGGAAGGAGAGCGGGGAAACCTTTTCCTCAAAAAAAGTTTCCCCGCGTTACGTTGTATTAACGTGAATTCGATGGGGAGGTCTTTCCCGAAAAAGCCCCTCCCCCGTAGTTACGCTTCGCCGTAGTTACGCTGCGCGTAACTACCCTATACCCCACCTCAAAAGCTTTCAAAAGAAGCACAGGGGACAGGATGCCGTGCAAATCATGTAAAAATATGCACAAACTTTGTTGATTCATCCTGTTTAAAGTTTTTTGAAGGGGGTGCGGGGGAAAACTTTTTTTCAAAAAAGTTTCCCCCGTGAATTCCATTGAACTCACGCTGTATTAACTTTTTTTCCCGAATTTGAAAAATCGTTTCAGAAAGGGAACGGCATATTTCGGGCTTTTCCAAACGACGACCTTCATGCGTGCTTCCTCCATTTTTTGGATTCATTACAGGGTATGCACGAAAACGGGGGAAGGTGCATTGTCACTCGTTCTCACTGAGGTAGATGTTTGCGCGGGACTGGATGGCGTCCGCACACGATTCCACCGTCGCCGCACCCGCGAGAAGACGGCTTTCCTCTTCTTCCACAATGCTCCGGAGTCCGCGTGCGCTGATGCGGTAGGACAGCGGAATCCCCGCCGTATCGAGAAGACGCTTCAGCGCGTCAATACCCGCGCGGTCGAAGGTGTACAGAACGCCCGGACGGTTTTTGTAGCATCCGTTTTCGTCCAGCTCGATGTTCCGGCCGTTGATGCGTTCGCCGGAATACATGTAGAATGTCTGGTATCCCTCTAGCGCGTCCAGATATTCGTCATAGTCCGGCTGGTACGTCTTGAAGAAATACGACGAATCGACCGTTTGACTGTACGTGTTTTCAAAATAGGTCCGGTAATCGTCCAGCATCAGGCGCATTTCCACAAAGTCCCACGCCGCCCCGACGTTCCGGCAGAAGGCAGGAATCGTGTAGACCAAACCGGTCCGGACGTCGACGCCGCTCGCACACCGGTCATCGACCGGATAGCCGATGAAGTTCAAGTCCGCCGGACTTTCCGTGCCGAACTCGTATGCCGCTTTCTGATAGTGGAACGGCGTGTGAAGGTAGTACTGATTCAATTTGATTTTGCCGTTGTGGTAGAGGTTTTCTCCGCCCTGGTTGACTTCCACCTGATCCTCCGTAATGATACCGGCGTACAGATCCATGATGTTGCTTGACCCATGGTCCATGTACGTTTCGGGCTCCGTCGGAAGGGTCTGGAGAAACGCCAGACGCCGCAGGAACACCGGATTCCTGAAGTCCGCTTTTCCGTCCCGCACAAACGGTGTGTACGACAGCCAGCCGAACAGCTTGGATTCGAAATTCGACTGCGCAAGCTCCTCCATCAGATATTCCCCGTCGGCGAGGCTGTCGTTATAATCGAGAAATTCCCCAAGCGACCATGTTTCCGCCTCTCCAATCACGTCCCGCCGTCCGACGAGCACGGACAGAGAAAATTCCGGCGAAATGCCGTACAGCTTTCCGTCCTCGGTTTCCAGCGCGTTCTTCACACAGCCGTAAATCGTGTCGGGCGTCACCGTCCCGTCCATGAGCGGGTACAAATCGAGGAAATAGTCCGGCGTGCGCTTCAGGATATCCCCAAAATCGTACGGATTCAGGTACAGGAGATCCGGCTCCACGGTACGGGTCGTGAGATCCCGCATCATGCGGTCGTACCCCGCGGACGGCTCGTCCGATGTGTTGTAGACACTGTAGTCGATGACGTCCATCCGTACATCCGTCCGGCTCCGGTTGAACTGCACCACCGCCTGCGTCAGCGAAGGTTCCGTCTGATAGCAGACGATGTTCAGTGTCTGGATGGCGGAGAGGTCCATCGTCGGGTCGGGGCGGTACAGCTTCAGTGTGCCGCTGCTGTTCTGAAGCGCAGTTTTCTCCCATACCGCAAATTCCCCGCCGTCCTCTCCGGGAATCCATGTGATGTCCATGACATAGCTGCTTGCGATGCCTGCGTCCAGAAAGTCCATGACGTCATAGACGGCCGGTTCCTTTTCCTCCGCAGTCACTTTCCACTGAAACACCCCCTCGATATCCCAGGCACTCAGCCAGCCATCCTCAAAGGCCAGAATGGACGACGCAAAATGGGAGTTCGGCGATTGCTGGAACCGCTCCGGCAGAACGAAGGATTCCGTGAGCGTTCCGTCGACGGAAAACCGTCCCAGCGTATACACATCCTTTTCACTGTACACAATCCACAGCTCGTCTCCGTCGGGAAAAACCGCGCGTCCGGATCCGGGCAGCTCAAACGCCGAAGTCCGCGTGAAGCTGTCGTCCGCAAAGATACAGTCCCTGCCCCAGAGGAAAACAATCCCATCCTCACGCTCGACAAGATAAACGCCGTATGCCGGATAATCGTTCACGTTTCCTTTCTGCCGCAGAACCGTGATGTCCGTTTCGGCTTCCCGCACACCCTCGAACGAATAGCGGAACAGGACGCGGATGTTCTCCTCCTGTTCCTCATCGTAATAAAGCCCTTTCACGTAAATGCCGCGTTCACCGATCCACAGGTCGTCCGAATAACTGTCTCCAAAGTCCGTCAGCGGCATTTCCTGCATGACGTTTCCATCCGTGTCGGTATGGACGACTGCCACGCCGCTCTGTCTGGTTTCGCCGCTTGTGTCAAGGTAGCCGTAGGCAAAGACATACCCGTCCCCGTTTTTCACGACGTTGCTGCTGCGTATGGCGTTTTTTTCGTCCAGCTGCTCAAACGCCGGTCGGTAGACCATCGTCCGAGGAGGCGCGCCGCTTTCGTCTTTCCCGCAGCCGGTAAACATAACGGCGGGAAAAAGAAGGAGCCACGCCATCCATAAGGTAAAAAAATTCCGCATACAGACCTCCGTTTTTTTATAAAATGAACCATTTTGTTTTTACCATTATAGCATTATATTCTATTTGTGTCAAGTGTTTTTTTCGTTCGCGGGAAAGGTTTTGCCGGAAAGGCGTATTTTTTGTCTCTTTCCAAAATTTCACGATTTGTCCGGCGGAAATCCGTTCATTTTCGTCAAAACGTAAATTTTTTTTGAATCCGCGCGATTCCCCGAAACGTGTGTTGATTTTGGAGGGATTTTGTTATATAATAATAGATGAGCGAAATCCATATTTAAAGATAAAGGAGTAACTTTAAAATGAGCATTGAATATACACGCGAAGTGGAAAACATGTGTGTAGTTGCTAAAGGCCCGAAGCACGGTCCCGCTCCGATCCCGGAAGAGGGACAGTGGGTGAAGGCTTATGAAATCAAGGATATTTCCGGTTTCACCCATGGGATCGGCTGGTGTGCTCCGCAGCAGGGTACCTGTAAGCTCTCCCTCAACGTAAAGAACGGCGTCATCGAAGAGGCTCTCGTGGAGACCATCGGATGTTCCGGTATGACGCATTCCGCTGCAATGGCTGCGGAAATTCTTCCCGGCAAGACCATCCTGGAAGCCCTCAACACGGACCTTGTCTGCGACGCGATCAACACCGCAATGCGTGAGCTGTTCCTCCAGATCGTATACGGCCGTTCCCAGTCCGCATTCTCCGAAGGCGGTCTGAACGTCGGCGCAGGTCTGGAAGACCTCGGTAAGGGAACCCGTTCTCAGGTCGGTACCATGTATGGCACCAAGGCCAAGGGCGTTCGTTACCTCGAAATGGCCGAGGGCTATGTCACCCGCATGGCGCTCGACGAAAACAACGAAGTGATCGGTTATGAATTCGTTTCCCTCGGAAAGATGACCGACTTCATCAAGAAGGGCATGGAGCCCGGCGAAGCCTACAAGAAGGCAATGGGTACCTACGGCAGATTTGACAGCGCGGTCAAGTACATCGACCCGCGCGAAGAATAATTAAAAGGAGGAAGATAAAATGGCATTATTTGAAAGCTACGAAAGACGCGTTGATAAAATCATGGGTGTTCTTTCCGAATACGGTATCTCCTCTATTGAAGAATGCAAGGAAATCACGCTTGCCCGGGGCATCGACTGCGACAAGATTGTGCGCGAAACCCAGCCGATCTGCTTTGAAAACGCTGTCTGGGCGTACACGGTAGGCTGCGCCATCGCAATCAAGAAGGGCTGCACCAAGGCGTCCGACGCCGCTGCTGCGATCGGGATTGGTCTTCAGGCGTTCTGTATCCCCGGTTCCGTTGCGGAAAACCGCAAGGTTGGTCTCGGCCACGGAAACCTCGGCGCAATGCTTCTCTCCGAAGATACCGACTGCTTCTGCTTCCTCGCAGGACACGAATCCTTTGCGGCAGCAGAAGGCGCAATCAAAATCGCTCTCAACGCCAACAAGGTTCGCGTGAAGCCCCTCCGCGTTATCCTGAATGGTCTCGGCAAGGACGCTGCGTTCATCATCTCC
>JBJFGC010000049.1:0-5503 GCA_051892315.1 Eubacteriales bacterium | reverse complement strand
ATACAGTCCGACCGTGAGTGCGGCGGCCATCACCAGCCGTGTGGGAAAGGCGAAGCTGCCGACCCATATCGACATATACGCCGACCAGGTCGGCCTTCAGAAGGATTCCGTCATCCTTCTCGAACAAGTACGTACCATCGATAAGCGGCGCCTCGGCGAGAAAATGGGTCACCTTGACCCCGCTACCATGAACGCCGTCAACAATGCCATTACCATCAGCCTGGGACTGCAGACGGATGGGGTGGAGGTGTGATTTTTCGGAGAGGGAGCTTTGGAGATAAAGCTCCCTCTCCCTTGCTGTATGCGGAAATGCGGCTTTTCAAAAACTTTGCCCTGATTCAGAGACAAAGCTTCGTGCAGCTCAAGCGGTCTGCACTCTCCTTTTCCTAATCAGGGCAAAATGTGTTGAACAATGCGGGAAAGCTTTATTTTCCCATGAGGTAAATATAGTCTGCTTCCATGGCCGACGCGCCGTTCTGGCCGGAACGCTTGCGGATGGTGAGGTAGTTGCCGTTTGCATCCTTCGTGAGGATTTCGACGGAGCTGTACAATCCCGCGCCGCGAAGCTCCGACGTCGAAATACGGATTTTTCCGCCGTTTGTGATTTCTTCCGTGCGGACCACCCTGCCGTCGATCAGAATATCCGCCGACTTGATTTTGTCGCCGTTCACGGTGAGATACAGATCATAGTAGTCTGTACCCTCGTACAGGCCGGTGATGCCGATGTTTTTCGACGTCTGGTAGTAGCCGAAGGATTCCATCAGCGTTTCCGGACTTGCCATCTGCTTGTCCATCCACGCGCGGCGGTCGTTCAGCCACTGGCGGAGCGTGTCTACTTCCTTTTTGTACGTCCAGTCGTAGCCCCAGCGGCTGTTATCCACAGCGGCTGCGTCCGCGATTTTCTCGTTCCAGACCTCAAGCTGCGCAAGCATCGTGTCGATGTTCCCCTGAATCTCGCCCCAGCGTTCGTAAAGCTGGAGGACAAACCACGGGTCGTTGTACAGTGCGCGGTACCAGTATTCGCGGTCCTGGCTCTCGCTGTGCCACCATGTGTTGTATTTTCCGCCGTTGCCGCCCAGATTCACGTGGTTGCCGGCTGCCCAGTCCATATCCCAGACCGGTCCCCAGGTGAGGAGTCCGCCGGCATCCTTGTACATATAGCAGCTCTTGTACAGAAGCTCCACGTTCTTGAAGACCTCGTTGACCATCCAGAAGTCGATGAAGGAGGGAACGTCCATGTATTCCGAGTAATGCTTGCCGTCCGCGTTCAGCCGGTTCGGCGCATAGATGGCGTCCTCCAGATCCTGAATGTAGTTGGTCAGGTACTCCGACATTTCCTTGTTCGTGTACAGGTATTCCGGATTCTTCATCTGGAGCTTCATCTCGTTCTGGGTCACAAACTTGGAAACCTCGTCAAAGTAGAAGTCGTCCTCAATGAGGTAGCCGCCCGTGATGTCGTATGCGGAGGTGTCCACGTAGTCGGAAATCGTGTAATCCCCGAACTTGTCTGTCGTAATCCATGACAGATCGCGGGTCAGACGTTCCTCAAGCTCGTCGCGCTCCGTCCCCGTCAGGCCTTCCTTTTTGGCAATGGCCTTTGCAACGTCCTCCGCTTCTTCCTCCCAGTTGAAGATTTCCACACGGCCCTCGGAAATGCGGATGGCTTCCGTGAATTCGTACATACCGTAGTATTCGCCGTTGTAAATCAGGTTCACAAACATGGACTCACAGCCGGACAGGCCCAGATCCATGCTGAAATCGTAGGACAGCTTGTTCCGCAGATTCGTGCGGTCGAAGACATTGGCGAGGAGGCACCAGTGCTTGTTTTCGCCCATGCCGAACAGGTCGGTCTTATCCCCCAGCTTGATTTTGAACGGACGCTTGGCCTGATACGCGGTCGAGTTGCCGCGCAGCTTGATTTCAATTTCCCCATTGTACACGGTATCCGCGTAGTCCGGGGTTGTGATAATCTGCATGTTTGCCGCAGAGTAGTTACCCTTGGACACGTCGTAGTACGCACAGTCGCTGGTGATGTAAATGGTCGGGAGACTGCTGTTGTAGTAGACCGCGTCGTCATAGCCCTCAACCTTGAGCGTCACCATGCCGTTTTCGTCCTTCGAGGTGAGCGCGTACGTACCGGTTTTGTCCGAGGCGGTGCCGACCGTCGCGCCGCTGGACGCGTTCTGGACAATCCACTTGAAGGTCACGCCGGCCGGATAATTTTTCGCCACCAGGGAGTCTCCCTCGCGCTCGATGCGCCCGACCACACCGGAGAAGACGCGCAGCTCAAAGGACTTCATGATGCCGTCCGCACGCGCGGTAAGGGTCACGTCCGTGTAGCCGAACTCTGGCTTGGTCACCTTCGCTGTTGCGCCGCTGATCTGAATCACCGTCTCGTTGCTGGACTTCCACGTGATTTTCTTTCCCATTACTTCGTTTACGAGAGAGAAGCTGGACTCCACCTTGTCCGCGGTCTCGCCGTCCGCCAGCGTCACGGTGACAAAGTCGAGAACGGAGAACAGCGGGCTTTCGTAGGTGTCGTTCAGAAGCGGATACATCCCTTCTTCAATGTGCCAGCAGGTGTCGTCCAGACGGAGGTTCCCGCCGCACAGCGATTCGTAGGACTTCGCCTGGCCGATGCCGCGGTAGTCGCTGCCGCAGCCGGCAAGGTAATAGACGTTTTCAAGATCGTTCACTTCGGAGTCGCCGGAGGTAATCGCGTTGCCTGCGCCGCCCTCATGGGTGACGGTGCCGAGCTGAAGGACGTTTTTCAGCGAACCAAGGTTGGAGGCACGGATGCGTCCGATGAGACCGCTGGTGTACTTCGCGTTCCCGTTATTGTCGCCGGAGACCTCCACGTTTGTGAAAATGTTGGAGACATGGATGGTTTCGTTGGAACAGCCCGTGTTGGTCTGGGTCCGGCACTGGCCGATGAGCGAGCCGATGCCGAGAATGTCGCCGGAGCCGTTTTCAACGGTCAGCGTGCCGGAGACGATGGAAATATTGTCGATGACCGCGCTGCCGGACACCTGGCCGCAGAGAACGCCGTAGGTGGCCGGACCATTGGCGGTGCCGGTCACGCTCACGTCCTTGAGAATAAGGTTCTGGATGACGGCCGGATCGTCCGCTGTTTTGGAACCGACCGAGCCGAACAGGCCGACGTGGACACGTTCGCCGGCGCTGACATCGATGGTCAGGCCGATGATGGTGTGGCCGCGGCCGTCAAAGGTGCCGGAAAAGACGTTGTTCCCCTCGACGATGCCGCATTCGCTGGCCGAACCGCCAATGGGGGTGAATTTTGTGCCGGACAGGTCAAGGTCCGCGACGAGAACGTAATCTCCGTCAAGGGGATATTTTGCGTTTTTGCCGATTTTGGTCAGCTCCGTGACGGAACGGATGGCGATGCCCGCGACGGAGTCCGCGTCGCTGTCCACGGTGCCATCCGGCTTTTTCTCGACCGCGGCCGCTTCTTCCTCCGCAATCGGTTCGGAGGCGGACACCGCCTCCGGCGAAGCGAGCGGAGTGGGAGACGTTTTTTCGCAGGAGCAGAGCGCGGGTGCGAAAAGAAGGAACGCCGTCAGCAGGGCGGCCGCTGCGGACCGAAACGTGGAATGTGTTTTTTTCATTCTATGGAAAACCTCCGGTTGATGGAATTCTGGGGGAGCTGTGCGGGGAAAACTTTTTGAAAAAGAATCCTCTCTGCGTTTCTCCGCCAAAACTTCCTGTAAATGGGTGGACAGGGTTAAGAAAGTTTTTGAAAGGTGCATGCGGTTGCCGGGATACTTCGTAAAAGAAAGGAAAGCTTTTTTTCATAAAAAGTTTCCCGTCCAAAGTTTCCTCCGCCTATTTGTCCAATAGCATAATTTTAATCGATTTCCGTTCTGATTTCAATAGTTTTTTATAAAATTTACATCAGAAGGTGCAAATTTTCCTTTCTTTTTCGTTGGAAATGTGTTAGAATAAAGCAGAAAGTTCAAAATTGTTAAGAAAAAGGAGCTTCCATGAACGATTCGCCCCTTCCCATACGCCCGCGGACCATGAGCCGGACGCTGTTTCTGACCTACGTTCTGCTCGCTGCGCTGCTGCTTACCATTTTCCTTTCGTTTCTGACCGCCGCGCTGATCCGCGGAATCGACGATTTCCTGTACCGGCAGGCGGAACCGGATTTTGTCCATGCCATTGCGGTGGACACCGGCACGCATGAGACCGTTGCTTCCGCGGACCGGACGGAGCTTCTCACCTTTGCGGAAATTTTTTCGGCGCTCGATTCCGCCAGGCTGGAGGTTCACGTCCTTGTTCCCGCGCTGCTCGCGTTCGCCTTTACCTTCGGCGTGGGAATGCTTCTGCGCGGCGGCCGGCAGCGCGGCGGCGTACGCTTTGTGCTTGCCATTGTGCTGGCTGTTCCGGTCGGGCTGGCTCTGTTTGCCGTTTCCCTGGTCGTGTCTGTTCTGCTGACCGAGGTCAATGACATCCGCTTCGGGACCATCCTTTGGTCGCTGTGGCATCATCTGGACGCGCTGTCCGGTGTTTTGTGAGGTGCGGCGATGAAATTTTCCAAGCTGCTTGCCCTTGGGCTGGCTCTGTTTCTTTTGCTGTCCGGTTTCGCAGGATGCGGGACGGGAGACGATAAGACAACCGAATTTTTTGACATGACCGGCGGCGGTCCCTGGACCGTCGGCTTCGGACAGGTCGAGCTGACCATCCCCGAAACGGAGGAGCCGCTCTACATCGCCGGCTACCGGAACGGATACGAAATTACCGGCGTTCTCGATCCCCTGTATGCCACCGCGGTCTGGCTGGACTGCGGCGGAGACGGCGTTCTTCTCATCGGCATTGACTGCATCGGTCTGTCGAACAAGTACGTCGAGGACATCCGCACCGACCTTGCTGCGGAATGCGCCGTGTGGGGCTGCGCGGCGGTCAACCTTTACGCTACCCATACCCACGCCGGCATTGATACGCTCGGCCTGTGGGGACCGGTGGCCGTCGACGGAAAAAACGATGATTTTCAAGAAGTTGTCGTCGCCGCGGCCGCCGATGCGGCCCGTCTGGCCTACGAAAACCGTCGTCCCGGCACGCTGACCTACGCCAAAGCGGATACGGGGGACATCCAGCGCGATTCCCGTGACCCGCAGGTGTACGATCCTTATCTTCATCAGCTTCGCTTCCGGCCGGACGACGGAGAGGGAGGCGTGCGTATGGTCTCCTACGCGGCGCACGCGGAATCGCTGCGCAGCGAAAACACATGGGTCAGCCGCGATTTCCCGGGCGTTATGGCGGAAATTCTCAAGGAACAAACCGGTGACGATCTTCTGTTCCTTCCTGCGGCCATCGGCGGCCTGATTATGACCCGCGACCTGCGCGGAGAGTGCGGCTTTTCGTCTGTGGAGGACAGCATGGTTGCTGCCGGCCGCCGGCTGGCAGACTGCCTTCTTGCCATTCCCGAAGCCGATGAACGCCCCGTGGAACCCGTCCTGACATCCGCACGGGTGACGTTCACGGT
>JBJFGC010000048.1:0-5544 GCA_051892315.1 Eubacteriales bacterium | reverse complement strand
TTCCACACCATTCCGTATCCAAACCGTCAGCGAAGTCATCTAACGCAACAACGCATACCCATTCCGTAAACAAACCGTCAGCGCACCCTCACGAACGCAAAGCGACGGACGCGGCAGCCAGTCCGAGCGGAAGCTGACTTACCGTAGCTGAATTCTATATCAACTTCCTATATTCCGCACGCATGAAACCGTCCATGGCGGTCAGGGTCTCGGCGGCCCCTGACCGCTTGCTCCACTACTTCTGATAATTTGTACCAACTATATCACTGTCAACTGGGACAGTCTATATGGCAACCAACTGCACCCAATAAAATACCCCTACCCGAAAAGGTTTGGAGGTTCTCAGGAACCTTTCCTCAAAAGGTTCCTGAGCGGGGTCTGGGGCAGCGCCCCAGCATCCCCCCCTCAAAGCCCATAGAATAACTCCATGAAACTCTTGACAATACGTGAAAAAAGTAGTACAATACAAACGAATGTATTGCTTTTTCAGCCTGTACGGAAAGGGATTTGTTTTGGAAATACTTTACGAAAATATTATGCAGCTTGATATCCGCTACGTGATCATGTGGATTATCGGGGGCATTTTGATTTATCTTGCCATTAAGAAGGATATGGAGCCGACGCTGCTGCTGCCAATCGGCTTTGGGACCATTCTTGTCAACCTGCCGAATTCGGGCGCCATCGACCAGATTCTCGCAAACGGGGAGACCGAGGCCGGCGCATTGACGACACTGTTCCGGGCCGGCATTGCCAACGAACTGTTTCCGCTGATTCTGTTTATCGGAATCGGCGCGATGATCGACTTCGGGCCGCTGCTTTCTAACCCGAAACTCATGATTTTCGGCGCGGCTGCCCAGTTCGGGATTTTCTTTACCCTCTGCCTCGCATCCATGTTTTTTGATCTCAACGACGCGGCCTCCATCGCAATCATCGGCGCCGCAGACGGCCCTACCGCCATTGTCGTTGCCAATAAACTCAAATCCCGTTACCTCGCACCGATTATGGTCGCAGCGTATTCCTATATGGCCCTTGTTCCCATCATTCAGCCGCCGGTCATCCGCCTCCTTACCACCAAAAAGGAGCGCATGATCCGCATGGATTACGCCGGACGGGAGGTTTCCAAAACCACCAAAATCCTCTTTCCGATTCTTATCACCATCGTCGCGGGCCTTGTTGCCCCTGCATCGGTCGCACTGGTCGGCTTTCTGATGTTCGGCAACCTCATGCGCGAGTGCGGCGTCCTCAATTCCCTGTCCGAAACCGCGCAGAAGGTTCTCGCTAACCTCATCACCATCTTCCTCGGCATCACCATTGCCTCCCAGATGAACGCGGAACAGTTCCTCAATTTTGATACCATCCTGATTCTCGTTCTCGGCCTGTTCGCGTTTGTTTTCGATACCGCGGGCGGCGTCCTGTTCGCAAAATTCCTGAACCTTTTCCTGAAGAAGAAAATCAATCCCATGATTGGCGCGGCGGGCATTTCGGCCTTCCCGATGTCCGGCCGGATCGTCCATAAAATGGGCCTGCGGGAGGACCCGCAGAATTTCCTGCTGATGCATTCCATTGGCGTCAATGTCTCCGGACAGATTGCCTCCGTTATCGCGGGCGGCCTGATCCTGAATTTCTTTATGTAACGGAGGAATGAAGATGCGTTTTGTGCTGTACCTCGCGGCGCTTCTGCCGTCCTGCCTTTCCTCCTTTTTCTCGGACTTTTCGTTCCATCCCATGAGCTTCGTGGAAAATCTCCGCTATATGGGCCTCGGGATGCTGTGCATCTTTATCGTTATCGGCGTGATTATCGGCGCAACGGCGCTCCTCGAACGGATTGCCGCGCATAGAAAGTCCGGGGATGAATAGGAATTTGCTGGGGGAAGGTGCTTTTTCCCAAAAGTGCCTTCCCCCGGAGTTTACGCTTTGCGCAACGCGATTCCACCCTCTATCCCCCATAAGGGAAACATGAAACATGATGAGAAAAAAACGTATTTCGCCGGCCCGGATGATTGCGCTCGGCTTTCTGAGCGTTATCACGGCCGGAACGCTGCTTTTGCTTCTGCCGGTCTCTCATACCGGCCGGACCGAGATTGGCCTGCTTGATGCTCTTTTTACGGCGGTCAGCGCGGTCTGCGTCACCGGACTGAACACACTGGACCCGGGCTGGGATTTTTCCCTGTTCGGCCAGGTGGTCATTGCCCTGCTCATTCAGACGGGCGGGCTGGGCATCACCTCGCTCGGCGTGGGATTGGTTGCCCTCATCGGCGGAAAGCTGAACCAGCGTGAGAACAACCTCGTCCGGGAGGCTCTCAATTACCCCACGTTCAAGGACGTCCTGCCGCTGATTCGCGCGGTCGTGCTGGTCACGTTTCTGACCGAACTGCTGGGGGCCGTGATGTCCTTTGCCTCCTTCTCGCGGGTGTACCCGCTCGGGCAGGCTGTGTGGATTTCCATCTTCCACTCGATTGCGTCGTTCAATAACGCCGGCTTTGATGTTTTCGGCGGCGGCGTCAGCCTGACCGGCTACGCGGGGAACGTCTGGATGAACTTCACGACCGCGTTTCTTGTGATTGCGGGCGGCATCGGCTTTTTCGTCACCCGCGATCTGTTTGCGTACCTGCGTGCCGTGGGAGGTCGGATGAGGGTCTGGCTTCGCTGCCGACGCCGGGGCGAGGACGTACCGCGGAGAGGGTTTGCGGAAAAACCGCGCCTGACGCTGCACACCAAGGTGGTTCTCTCCATGACGGTCGGCCTTCTTGCCGGCGGCACGCTTCTCCTGAAGCTGACCGAGCGGGACGGCATTACGTGGATGGGCGCGCTGTTCTCAAGCATGACGGCCCGTACCGCCGGCTTCACGACCTTCCCGTTCACGTCGTTTTCGACGGCAGGCGTCATCGTGATGTGCATCCTCATGTTCATCGGCGCGTCCCCGGGCTCCACGGGCGGCGGCGTCAAGACAACCACGATGTTTGTGCTGATCCGCTCGCTGATTTCCACGGCGACAGGCAGGGAGCCCGTGGCGTTCGGAAAAAAGCTGAAGGACGACGCGCTGCATAAGGCGTTCGTGATTATTTCGCTGGGACTTTGCTGGGTCATTCTCATGACCTTTGTCCTGAGCTTGCTGGAGCCGGAGCTGACGCTGGCAGAGGTTTTCTTTGAGGCGGTATCCGCCTTTGCAACGGTCGGACTTTCGATGGATGTGACCCCGACGCTGGGGCCGTTCTCGAAGATGATGATCATCCTGACCATGTACATCGGCCGTCTCGGGCCGCTGACCATTGCGACGATGTGGGTCCGTGCGCCGCGCGGGGTGTCCCGTCCGGAAGAGGATATCCCCATTGGTTAGAAGGCAAAAAGTACTTTTTGACGGGGGAGAGGTACTTTTTGAAAAAAGTACCTCTCCCCCGTACCCCCACCCTCAAAAACTTTCAAAAAAATGAATGGACAAGGTGCAGTGCAAATCCACCGAAAAATCTGCACAAAGGTTGTTTTCTTATCTTTTTTAAAGTTTTTTGAAGGGGGTGCGGGGGAAACTTTTGTTCACAAAGTTTCCCCCGCGAAACTCCACTTGATAAGGAAAGTTGGTACCTATGGCAAAAAGAAAGAGATCCGACAAGCTGTATGCGGTTGTGGGACTGGGACGGTTCGGATTCGCTCTGGCGCAGGAGCTGGCGTCAAAGGGCTGCGACGTGCTGGCCATTGACCGCGACCGTACAATGATTGACGCGGCGACGGAATTCACGGACAACGCGTTCGTGATTGACGAGCTGTCGCGGGAGAATCTGGAATCCACCGGCATCGCGGACGCGGACGTGGCGGTCATCTGCATCGGCGACAAAATCGACGTGAGCATTCTGACGACGCTGACCGTCATCCGACTGGGGGTGCCGAAGGTCATCTCGAAGGCGACGAGCCGCGAGCAGGGCGAGGTGCTGGAAATGCTGGGCGCGGAGGTCGTGTATCCGGAGAGGGACATGGCGCTGCGGCTGGCCGGAAAGCTGATTTCGCCGAACATTCTCGAATACATTTCCCTGAGCGACACCATCGACATCATGGAAATCAAGCTGAGCGAAAAGGTGGAGGGCAAAACGGTCCTCGACCTCAACCTCCGCAGCCGGTACGGGCTGAACATCATCGCACGGCGGCACGCGGACACCATTTCGACGGACATTCTGCCAAACATGGTGATGCACGCCGAGGACAGCATTACCGTGATCGGAAAAACCGAGTCGATCTATAAATTCAAGGACGATTTACAGTGAAATTTTTCGGAAAGGACGGAACCATCCATGCTTGATCTGATTCCCAAACGCCCCACCTCCCCTGTGACCGACGCTGCGAAATCCGACGGAAATCCACGCAACAGCGAGGGCTCCTTCCTTCGTCTCCGCGACGGACGCATCGCGTTTGCCTACAGCCGCTACCGCGGAAACAGCTCGGACGACCACGCCTACGCCGAAATTGCCGTTCTCTTTTCCCGGGATGAAGGCGAGACGTTCGGGGACGAACGCATTCTGGTGCGGCCGCGTCTCGCGGAGGAATACGACGAGACCAACTGCATGAGCGTCTCGCTGCTGCGGCTGGGGAACGGCGACGTCGGCCTGTTCTACCTGCTGAAGCGGCATAACCTTGTGTCGGAGGTGCTGCTCCGGCGTTCGTCGGACGAAATGGAGACCTTCAGCGAGCCGGTCCGCTGCACTGCGGATATGCCCGCGTACTACGTGGTGAACAACGACCGCATCATTGCCTCCTCGTCCGGACGTCTTCTCGTGCCCGTGGCGGTGCATCCATCCTCGCTTGGCTTTTACGGTCCCAACCGGAGCTACGACGGACGGGCGCGTGCGGCGTTTTTCGCCTCGGACGACGACGGCGCGACGTGGCGGCGGCTGTCGGACATCATCGCGCTGACGGGCGGCGCCCATTCTCATACCGGCTTGCAGGAGCCGGGGGTCATTGAGCTTGCGCCCGGGGTCCTGTACGCGTACTTCCGGACCGACCTGGGCCGGCATTACGAGAGCGTATCTCTGGACGGCGGCGCGGCGTGGTTCCCGACCCAGCCGTCGCAGTTCACGGGACCGGCCTCCCCGCTGCACATCCGCCGGAACGAGTACAATGGCAAGCTGTACGCCGTATGGAATCCGGTGCCGGAATACAACGGCCGGCCGAAGCCGCGCATCTGGACGGGCGGCCGGACGCCGCTGGTGATTGCGGAGGGCGAATTTGACGGAAACGGACTTCACTGGGGGGATGCGAAGGTGATTGAGGACGACCCGCAGGCGGGGTTCTGCTATCCGGCCATGCTGTTTTTAAACGAGCGGGAGGCGCTGCTGGCGTACTGTGCGGGCGGCGTCGGCGCGGAGGATGTGTCCTGTCTGGTGCGCACGAGGATCCGGAAAATCACGCTCTGAAAAAACGCGGAAAAGCGCAAAAAATTTTGTCTCCGGCGGAACTTTTTGGTTTTCGGGAACGTCTAACCTGGCAGAGCGGAGAAACGGGGTCTGTTAAAACATTGTAAATTTTGCCGGGAAACGAACAAAAAGGGACCGGATTGTG
>JBJFGC010000047.1:0-5617 GCA_051892315.1 Eubacteriales bacterium | reverse complement strand
GGAGGAAACTTTGTTGAAAGTTTTTGAGGTGGTTGTAGTTACGCATAGCGTAACGACGGGGGAGAGGGCTTTTTTCAAAAAGCCCTCCCCGTCCAACTCACGTTAAAGTACATTGAACTGCTGAAGGATATCATGTTAAAATTACTTTGTCTCGGCGACGTTGTCGGCTCCGAGGGGGTTTCGTACCTCGAATCCGGCGGCCGCCTGCGCGGACTTCGCGCCAGATACAACGCCGACCTCGTCATCGTCAATGGCGAAAACTCCGCGGACGGAAACGGAATTTCCCGTGCTTCCGCCGAACGGCTCTGTGCCTGCGGCGCAGATGTCATCACAGGCGGCAACCACACGTGGAAGCGCCGCGAAATCTATACCATGCTGGATGACGCCGACGTTCTGATTCGTCCCGCGAACTATCCTGACTCCGCGCCCGGAATGGGCTATCTCATCGCCGATGTGCGCGGCTGCCGCGTTCTGATTCTGAACGTCTGCGGAAACGTCTACATGGAACCGGTAACGCCTCCCGCGGAAACAGCGGAACGGATTCTCAAGCGGGAAAGCGGCCGTTACGACATCGCAGTCTGCGACATTCACGCGGAAGCGACCAGTGAAAAGCTGTTTTTCGCGCGGTATTTTGACGGAAAGCTCGCCGCTGTCTTCGGAACGCACACGCACATTCCCACGGCGGACATCTGCATTCTTCCGAATGGCACCGGCTACATCACGGACCTTGGCATGTGCGGCTCCATGAACGGCATTCTCGGCGTGAAAACCGAATCCATCGTTCACAAGTTCACGGTGCGCACCCCGGTTGTATTTGAGCCGGCCACCGGAAACTGCCGCCTGAACGGCGCGTATTTTGAAATTGACGAAGCAAGCGGCAAATGCGTGAAAGCCGTCCGCGTCGAAGGCTGACGTCCTCCGAATTCAAAGAAAACCTGGTATAAACCATTGAAGGAACATCGTAATTTATTTCTTTTCCCTTTTCTGCTTTTTCTTCTTCCGCTGCTTGCCTCCTGCGGCATCAAGGATCTTCGTTCGGAATGGATGCAGATCCGCGCGGAAGCACCCGGCATAGCGGAATTTTTCACCTGGAAACCGGTGTCTGTGCTGACGGAACCGGATTCCGCGCAGCCGGCGGAAGCAGACCGCGCGTCTGCGCCGATTCTGAAAACAACACGGCACACGGAGGAGCTTCCGTCGGTCTACGCGTCGGCGGGACAGCAGACGCAGGCAGAGCAGGCGGAGCTTTCTGCCGCGGAAACCTACGGCTACACGGCGGTGCCGCGTTTCGCGTCGAACAATCTGACGGAGGTGCGGGCGGCGCTGGACATGTGCGGCATTGAGCCGGATCTCGTTTTCCGACGGAATCCGGCGCCGGAAAATCACGTCTACGCCATCGAATTCGCCGGCTTATCGGACGCGTCCGCTTATTACATCAATTCGTCCGTCTGTGTGACACTTTACGTGAGTGCGGAAAAGCCGGTTTGGCCGGAAGCGGCTGAGGACGGCTCGAACGTCGTTTATCTGACCTACGACGACGGACCGACGTCCACGGAAACGCTGCGTCTTCTGGACATTCTGGACACCTACGGAGTTAAGGCGACGTTTTTTGTAACAGGCGAATCGGTGGAGAAGCATCCCGCGTCGGCACGTGCGATTGTTGAGCGCGGGCATCGGATCGGCTGCCACTCGGTCACGCACATCTACGACCAAATTTACGCTTCGGTGGATGCGCTTGAGGAGGAGCTTCTCGCGTGGGAGGACATTGTGACCTCGGCCGGCGTCTCGCTGGACGGCACGCAGCGTCTGTTCCGCTATCCGGGCGGCTCCAACAACAGTGCAATTGACGAAGTACAGTCGTCCGCCATGACGGAAATGCTGTTTTCGCACGGGTACCGCATTTACGACTGGAACATTGTCACCAACGACGCGGTTCTCTACACGGCGCCCGACGGAGTCAGTACCTACGATTACATTCGCTCCACGTTCACAGAAACCTTTGCGGCGAAAGTCCGAACCGGCGGGACACCCATGATCCTCCTGATGCACGAAACCGTTCCGGAAACCATCGACCTCATGCCGTGGCTGCTTGAAACGCTCCTCGCGTCCGGCTACACGTTCGGGACCCTTGACACAATCGACTCGTGGATGTTTGGGATGGATTGAGGGAATTTCTGGCAAACGCTCGTTTTCCGGCATCGCACGGATTCCGGATTTCCATAAAAAAACGGAAAAATTTCAAATAGGACTTGCAATTTTATCCGGTCTATGATACAATAGATAGGCTAAGTTCATGTAACCGTAATTTCGGTTATGCTAATATGTTTTACGGAGGCAAATATGCAAATCGCAATTGGCGTTCTTCTGATTATTGCCGCGGTTTTCCTTATCGTTGCTGTGCTGATGCAGCAGGGAAAGAGCCATAACCTCTCCGGCGCCATTGCCGGCGGTGCGGAGACCTTCTTCGGCAAGGAGAAAAGTTCCACCATCAATAATAAGCTGTCCAAGCTGACCACCATTGTTGCCATCGTGTTCGCTCTCCTCGTCCTCGTTTCCTACCTTATGCAGGACACTGTTGACCTGAGCAGCTACACAGCCGGCACAAGCGTACCCTCTGTGGAAGACACCACGGACGACACAGCAGGCGGCGATACCGTTGTTGACGGAGCAGATACCGTGGACGACACAGCGGACGGCGAAGTCACCGAACCGTAACTGAACACGACAAACAGGCGGAACTTAGGTTCCGCTTTTTTGCTGGAAACGGAGTATCCGCAAACGTTTCCGCGCAAAATAAGTGAAAACCGGAACAAGCCTGTATGGAAGATAAGTATGGATAAATAAAAAAAGGAGTAAACCTTGTCTGAGCGAACCAAACACAAAGAAAAATTCAAACACGATTTTCGAAAAAAGAAATCCGCACACCGCCGCCGTTCCCACGGCAAGAACGGAAACGAAACGCCCGCGCGCGGCACGCCTGCCCTGCCGCAGCTGCCGGAATTGGTCGAAGGAACGTTTTCCTACAGCGGACGCGGCTTCGGCTTCTGCATCCCCGACGGGGAGCTGCCCGATATTTTTCTGCCCCCGCGCATGACCATGGGGGCCATGACCGGCGACCGGGTCACCGTCCGTGTCAGCCGCCGCAACGATCAGGACCGTCTCGAAGGAGAGGTCGTGGCCGTGGAATTTTCCTGCCGTTCCATTCTGGGGACGCTCCACCGCCGGCGCGGCTATTCCTACGTCGTTCCGGACAGCAAACGCTTCGGGGTCCTGATCTATATTCCCGAAACCGCGGCCGAGCCGTCAGCACCATCGGACCTGCTGAAAGTCGAAGTCCGGCCCTACGAGGAGGAATTCTTTACCCGTACCCGTTCCATCACGGTGCGCGGTCCCGCCGATATGCCGTATTTTGACACCATGGGCGAGATTGCGGTCGTCTTCGGCAGCGCACTGAGCCGTGACGCAAACTATGCCGCAATTCTCTCCTCCTACGGCATCCGCACGGAGTTTCCCGAGGACGTTCGGACGCACGCCGACGAAGCCGCCCGCGAACCGGTGCAGACGGCGTCAGAAAATCGCCGGGACCTGCGGGAAAAGCGGATTCTGACCATCGACGGTGCCGGTGCGAAGGATCTGGACGATGCGATTTCGCTCGAGCGCGACGGCGAAAACTGGATCCTCGGCGTCCATATCGCAGATGTGTCGCATTACGTCCGGCAGGACAGTCCGACCGAGCGGGAGGCACGGGAACGCGGAACAAGCGTCTATTTCACCGACAAGGTGGTGCCGATGCTGCCCGAATCCCTCTCCAACGGCGCCTGTTCCCTGAACGCCGGAACGGACAAGTACACGCTCACCGCGGAAATTACCCTTTCCCCGGACGGGCGGCGTCTTGGAACAAAGATCTACAAGTCCCTCATCCGCAGTACGGTGCGCGGCGTATACGACGAAGTCAACGCGCTGTTTGCAGACGGAACGGCGAGCGAATGTTACGAAAAATACCGTGCGGTCGCGCCGATGCTGGCGGACATGCGGGAACTGTATGAAATCCTCGCGCGGGACAGCCGGGAGCGCGGCGTGATGGAGCTGGAGGACAGCGAGGCAGTCATCGTTCTCGACGGCAGCGGAAAGCCCGTGGACGTTCTCCGACGGGAACGCGGCGACGCGGAGCGGCTGATTGAACAATTTATGCTGCAGGCCAACTATGGTGTTGCGGAAACGCTGCACACGCTCGGTCTGCCGTGCCTGTACCGGATTCACGAAAAGCCGGACCGTGAAAAAATGCGCAGCTTTGCGATTTTCGCGCACAATCTCGGTCTGGATGTACGCGGGCTTCTTCCAGAAGCGGAAGAGGGACGCGGAAACAGGAAAAAGAACCGGGACAAACGGGACAACGGCAACAGCACGTCCATGGAGGACCTCGCGGCGCTGTCCGCGGCGCTGATGCGTCTTCTGGACGAAGCAAATGAGCGCGGCATTGGCGGAATCGTGTCGTCCGTTCTGCTGAGAAGCATGATGAAGGCGAAGTATCAGGCGGTCTGCGCGCCCCACTTCGGGCTCGGTGCGCCGGTCTACTGCCACTTCACCTCCCCGATCCGCCGCTATCCCGACCTGTTCGTCCATACGGTCATCACAACCGTTCTGGAAAAAACCGGTCTGCCGTATCTGGATGCGTCCGACGAGCGGTGCCGTACAGCAAACGTCTCCTGCGTGGGCGCGCTTGCGGCAGCGGCGCCGGAACGCGGCGTTTCCTCCAGCGATGCCGAGCTGCGCGCGCTGACGGCCGAACGTTCCATCGAAGACCTGTACATGGCGCTCTACATGGCGGATCGTCTGGGCGAAACGTTCCGCGTGACGGTCTGCTCCGTTGTCCGCAGCGGCATGTTTGTCCAGTGCGACAACCTCATCGAAGGCTTCCTTCCGGCGGTCTGCTACCCCGGCGCGGTCGTGAACGACGAATTCATGACCCTGACCGCCGGCGGCGTTGTCTACACCCTCGGCACCCGCCTCAACGCTGTTCTCAGCGACGTCGACATCGCCACAGGGAGAATTACGTTTGAACCGGAGCCATCATAAATTTTCACGGAGGAAGGGTACTTTTCCAAGAAGTACCCTTCCTCCGTGTCCATCAAAGCAAACTTACTTCTTCTCCCCTTCGTCCGCAAGGGCACGGAGGGCTGCTTCAAATGCTTCCGCAATCCGGCAGGCTGTGCCTGCACCGACGGAATTGGTTTCCTCATAGTGCGTTCGGCCGGACGGGTCCAGACCCCTTGCGAAATACGGACTTTCCTCCGAAAGATAAAAATCGTTCGGCGGGATGATGTATCCAAGCTCGTCGTTCGCAAGGCCGCAGATGAGCAGGCTGGTATGGCCGTAGTTCGCCGCGATTTCCGAGAGCGGCGTCGGGTTTTCCGCGGATGGGGACGCCGCGCCGTCGGTCAAATATCCGCCGCAGACCAGTTCCGGAAAGATTTCGCCCGGGATGAGGGCCAATGTATGCTCGCCAAGCGTCAGAACGGACAGCTCGCTTTGCAGGCAGTACCCTGTTTCGCTTTTTCCCGGGATGGCGGCGTTATCAACGATTCCGAGGAAGCGGTAATACAGAAACGCCGTATTG
>JBJFGC010000046.1:0-1500 GCA_051892315.1 Eubacteriales bacterium | reverse complement strand
TGATAGATCCTTTCTATAGGGGGGATTTTGTCCCCCTTTCAAAAATTTTTCTTTTTTCCGAAACGGTTGGATGGGGTCAGAAATACCCTTCCCCGTCAGATCCGCTCAATCTTCAGATCGTTGTCTCCGGCAAACTGCTTTGCCTTTTCGAGGAACATGTTGAATTCGTCCCGCCCTTCCTCGCTCTCGGCATAGATGATGGGCGCGTCAATGCCCGCGATCCCGTGGGTGCGGAGTTCAAGATAGCGTTCCTGCTTTTTGATCAGACCGAACAGAACCTTCCGCTCGCGCGTGCCGAGAAAAATACCGTCAATTTCGGAGAGACGGATTTCATACTTGCGTGTCCCGGTTCCATACGGACCTTCATACTCAATGGTTTTGGATGCAAAAGACAATTTCGGCATAACAGAACCTCCTTGTGGTCAATAAAGTGGATGGAGTGGGGCGTCCTCACATCTAATCCCTTGTTCCCCGGATGGTCTTGCGGTAGGCGGCCGGGGGAAGCCCGACGGCCTGCTTGAAGACGCGGGAAAAGAGACTGATGTCGGAAAAACCGGTCTGGCGGGCGACCTCGACGATGGGAAGATCGGAGGTGCAGAGCAGCTCCATCGCGCGGGCGATGCGGAAGCGGCGGACGTACTCCGCGGGACTCATGTTCAGCGCCTGCTTGAACTTGCGGGCCATGTAGTCGGGGGAGAGGCCGGTGATTTCCGCCAGCTCCGACGTTGTGATGGGACGCGCGTAGTTGTCGTTCACGTAGCTGAGGATTTTGTAGATGTAGCCGTAGTAGTCGTTCGAGGACTGCGTGAGGTGGTCCCACTGGGCTTCGTACATGCGCGCGTAACGGATAAGGAACGAAACCAGATGCGCGTGGAGCAGCGTCTGCCAGCCGACGCGCCGCGCGAGCCGCTCCCCCTGAATCTTCTCAAGCAGGGACTCCACGCTGTGCCGTTCGTTCATGCTCACGTGAATCAGCCGCGTGCCGTTGTTCTCCGCGTCGCCGCCGCAGAACATGATGTCCAGCCCCGGAAGACGCGCCAGTTCCGAAAGCTCGCTCCCCAGCGCGTCCGATGTGAACAGCAGATTGTACAGCTTCGTCCGGTACGCGTTGATGTACGAGTGCTCCTCACCCGGCCGCACGAAAAACAAGTCTCCGGTTACCAGCATGTTCACCCGCCCGCCGGATGAGTGAAGCGTGAATCCGTCCGCAACGTACACAACCTCGTAAAACTCGTGCGTGTGCGCCCCGCTGCGTCCGTCATGCTCCGCTTCCCGAAGCAGAATCTCCGGCGGTCCTTCCGTAAAAAACGTGCTCTTTTGTAATAATTCTGACATTGGGTTCATCGAGGGGAGCCTGCGCGGGTAATTTTTTTAAAGTTTCCCACGCATCCCCTTCCAAAAAAACTTCTTCCAAAAACGTTTGTCTGACGTGAGTTTGACGGGGAGAAACTTTACCGGAAAAGCTCTCTCCCCCCGTAGTTTACGCTCCGCGTAACTACT
>JBJFGC010000045.1:0-5663 GCA_051892315.1 Eubacteriales bacterium | reverse complement strand
AAAGTTTTTGAGGTGGGGTCCGGGGAGGGGCTTTTTCGGGAAAGCCCTCCCCGGTAAACTCACTTTAACTCAATTATAGATTCGTCCCACATAGCGGGAGCGTCGTAGCCGAGGAGGTTGACGACGGTAGCCGCGACGTTGGAAAGGCCGAAGGCGCCGTCCTTCTTGACGGTGTAGGCGTCCTTTGTCACATTGTCGTAGAGAATGAACGGAACGGGATTGAGGGTGTGGCTGGTCTTGGACTTCATGGAGCCGTCCTTGTTCCGCTTGATGGCGCCGGTTTTCTTGTCCAGTTCGGCCATTTCGTCCGCGTTGCCGTGGTCTGCCGTGATGAGGGCAACCGCGCCGACGCGGTCAACGGCCGCGAGAATACGCGCGAGCTGGAGGTCAAGGGCCTCCACGCCGCAGATGGTTGCTTCCAGACTGCCGGTGTGACCGACCATATCGCCGTTCGGGAAGTTCACGCGGAGGCAGTCGTACTTGCCGGATTCAAGGGCCTCGATGAGGCGGTCGGTGATTTCCGCGCACTTCATCCACGGACGCTGTTCAAACGGTACGATGTCGGAGGGGATTTCCTCGTAGGTTTCGTATTCTTCGGAGAACTTGCCGCTGCGGTTGCCGTTCCAGAAATAGGTCACGTGGCCATACTTCTGGGTCTCGGAAATGGCGAACTGGGAAATCTTCATATCGGCGAGGTATTCGCCCATGGTATTGGTGATTTCCGGCGGGGAAACAAGGTAGCGGGACGGAATATGGAGGTCGCCGTCGTATTCGAGCATGCCGGCGTAGGTCACGGCGGGCACTCTCTTGCGGTCAAACTTGTCGAAGTCCGCGCCGCCTTCAAAGGCCTTGGAAATTTCAATGGCACGGTCGCCGCGGAAGTTATAGAAAATCACGCTGTCGCCGTCCTCAATGGTGCCGACCGGCTTGCCGTTCTCGGCGATGACGAAGGGCGGGAGGTCCTGGTCGATGGCGTGGGTTTCGTTCCGGAGCGTTTCAATGGCCTCCTTTGCGGACGCGAAGGTTCTGCCTTCGCCGAGGACATGGGTCTTCCAGCCCAGCTCCACCATGGCCCAGTTGGCCTCATAACGGTCCATCGTGATGACCATACGGCCGCCGCCGGACGCGATTTTGATGTCGCAGGTGTCGTCGGAAAGGTCTGCGATGAAGGCTTCAAAGGGTTCGACGTAATCGAGCGCGGAGGTTTCGCCGACGTCGCGTCCGTCCAGAAGAATGTGGACGCGGATGGCGGAGGCGCCTTCGGCCTTGGCCTGGGTGAGCATCGCCTTCAGGTGGTCGATGTGGCTGTGAACGTTGCCGTCGGAGAAGAGACCGATGAAATGAAGCGTATGACCTGCCTTTGCGCCGGCGAGGAGGGTCTTCCAGGTATCGGAAGCAAACATTTTTCCGGATTCAATGGAAGCGGAAACGAGCTTGGCTCCCTGCGCGAAGACCTGACCGGAACCCAGTGCGTTGTGGCCGACCTCGGAGTTGCCCATGTCGTCGTCGGAAGGAAGGCCGACCGCGGTGCCGTGCGCCTTGAGGGAAACGGTGGGATAGTCAGCCATCAGACGGTCCAGCGTAGGCGTACGCGCGAGCCGGACGGCGTTTGCGTCGCTTTCGGGAGCAAGACCAATCCCGTCCATAACGATGGTCAGAACCGGACGGACGCCGGAAAAACCGTTGTGAGGAGTAAGTGTTTTCATACGTTTTTGATTCCTTTATCTAAATGAATTTTTTGACTTTTTCTGCCCCTTTTCAGAGGGCCGCGGAGGAAGGGGGGAGATCGTCCCAGACGTTGTAGAGCTTCAGTCCGTCCGCCGCCGCCATCCGGAAGGTCTGACCGGTGCCCGAATGAGCCGCGCCGCGGTAATACGCGATACACGCCGACGAATGGTCCACCATAAACCGGTTGCGCTCCATCATGCAGGTCTCGTGATAAAAATCGGAGATGTACAGGACGTAATCGGCCTGCCCGAGAATCTGCTTGTATTTCCGCAGATGCGCCATGTAGTCGGGAACCCGTTCCCATTTCGAGGTCTGATCCCGGCAGGGGAGCGCCAGAATGAGCTTGATTTCACGGTCGAACCGGATGGCGCGGAGTACCTCGGTTTCCGCCAGCATGTCAAATCCGAGGGCGCCCCCGGCCATGAAATACCGGTATCCGGCGTCGTACAGCTCCTTGATGCGCCGGTCCACGGCGGCTGTGAGGTCCGCCCGAACCTGCGCGGCAAGGACACGATGACCGGTAAAGCAGCACGTCTGTTCACGCACGATAAAATCGGGCAGAGGAGTCTGGATGTTCATGAAGCATCTCCGTTCCTTTTTCGGTTGACGATCGGTGAGGTTTGTGGTATCATGAAAAGAGAATCGAGGGAAAGCCGGAGGGAAACAATGAACTATATCTGTAATACAGGAGACGATAAACTGGACGCCATGCTGCGCGTGCTGCTGGAGCGTTTCCGCAGTACCGCACCGGAGAAGGGCCTCCTTCTGGTGACGGAACATCCGCAGGAGGCGGACGAGGGCGTCACAGCGCTTCTCATGCTCTATGCCGACGACCGCTATCTCCGCTCGCCGGAGCACCGGCGGCTGTCGGAGCGCTTCGGTGAAAGCTACCGCGCCGTGGCACGTCCGGTCGACCTTGCCGAATTCTGCCGCGTGGTCCGCGAGCTGCACGGTCTGGGCGACGGAATGCCCCCTTCCCGTACCGGCGAAGAAAACGGCAGCCGCGTTTCCTACGAAAACCGCACCGTCTCCTTCCGCGGACGAACCGTCCGCCTGACGGCGCGCGAGGACGAGCTGTTCCGCCTCATGTACGAGCATCGCGGCCGCGTCGTGACCCGCGAACACATCGCCTCCGCGGTCTGGGGAAGCAATGCCTCCGCGAACGTCACGGACGTTTACATGAGCTACCTCCGCCGGAAGCTGGTTTCCGTTTTCGGCGAGGGCGTTCTGTCGTCCGTCCGCGGCGAGGGCTACATTCTCAACCTGCCCGCCGACGGAGAAATGCCGGACAAGGGCTGAGCACACGCTTTTATTATAGCACAAATCCCGCGAAATAACATATTTTTTTAGTAAATAATGTGAGAAAAATTCGGAGAGGGTACTTTTCCAGAAAGTACCCTCTCCGAGGCTTTCAGCCGCCGGCCGAATCTTTCGCTTTGATTTCCACAATCCGTGCCGCCATTTTCCGGACGACGTCGGGGTAGCGGTACGCCAGATTGGTTCGCTCCCCAAGATCGTAGTCCAGATTGTAGAGCTGCGGGTCGCGGGAGGATCCGGTTTCCGTGGCGGTGAGGCGCATATACGGAATCCCGTTATCCGGTTCAATGTAGAGCCATTTGCCCTGCCGGAGGACGCGGCCGCTGGTGGTTCCTTCCGCATAAATTTCCTGCCGGCCGAAGCCGTCCTCGCCCGTCAGGGCGCGGAAAACGTCGGTGCCGTCCCCGTCCGGGATCTCTGCGCCCAGCATGGACGCAAACGACGCCAGCAGATCCACCTGACTGACCAGCGCGCGGCTGACCCCCGGGCGGATGTGTCCCGGACGGCTCACGAGGAACGGAATGCGGATGCCGCCCTCGAATTTGCTGTATTTGCCGCCGCGCAGGGGACCGGCCGGACGGTGCTCGCGGTTCAGATCAAAGGCGCGGTCCTGATACCCGTCGTCCAGCACCGGCCCGTTGTCACTGGAAAAGAGGACAATCGTATCCTCCAGCAGGCCGTTTTCCCGCAGGGCCTTCATCAATTCCCCGACGCACCAGTCCATTTCCGCGATCACATCGCCGCGCGGGCCAAGTCCGGTCTTTCCGGCAAACCGCGGCGAGGGAAGGCGCGGCACGTGAGGCTGATGCAGCGCGTAGTAAAGGAAGAACGGCCGGTCGCGGTTCTCTTTCACGAACGTGACGGTACGGTTCAGGAAGGTTTCGGCAAGCTCCTCGTCCCGCCAGAGCGCCGCCGTTCCGCCGCGCATATAGCCGATGCGGCCGACGCCGTTGACGATGGCCATATCGTGTCCGTGCGACGCCTTCATACGCAATAGCTCCGGATGGTCTCGGGCCGTTGGAACGTCCGGAAACGGATTTTCCGCGGCATAGGAAACCTCAATGGGGTCGTTCGGGTCGAGGTTGAGCACCTGCCGTCCATCAAAATAAACGCATGGAACGCGGTCCGCCGTAGCCGGAAAAATCAGGCATTCGTCGAAGCCCGCGTCGAGCGGCGTATGCGATACAGGGCGGTTCCAGTCAATCGGCGCCGCACCGTCGCTCAGGCCGAGGTGCCATTTGCCCACAACCGCGGTGCGGTAGCCGTTGTCGCGGAACAGCATCGGAAGGGTGTAGACCCCCTCGTCCAGAATGCACTTGGCGTCACCGGGCAGAATGTGAACCCCCTGCCGGCGGGAAGGATAACGCCCGGTCATGAGGGAATAGCGCGCCGGTGTGCAGACCGGAGAGGTGGAATACGCCTCCGTAAACCGGAGACCGTTTTCCGCCAGCGCGTCCACGTTCGGAGTGGCAATCTCCTCGGCGCCGTAGCAGCCGAGGTCGCCGTAGCCCAGGTCATCGGCGTAAAGAAGGACAACGTTCGGTTTTCGGCTCGTCATATCGGTTCTCCTGTCTTTTTCTTATTTCTTTTTCGGTTTTCAGTCAAGGAAAATCGGATTGGTCCACGCGTGCCGTCCTTCCGCGTCAATGACCACGGCGCGGAGATAGCGGTAGTCGCCGCCGATACCGATTTCGGCGCGGGTCAGGCTGCCGTCCTCGGAACGGACGATCCGTGTGGGGTGCATATCGCAGTGGAAGCGGACCCGGGCGGCGGGGGAGCATTCGACGACTGCGCGGCCGTCCTCGATGAAGAAATTGTAAATTTCCGGTCCGCAGGAGGAATAGAACGCGCCGTCCTTCAGGGCCGCGAGAATGGCGTTGATGTTGTTTTCGGCACGGACCATGACCCAGCCCTTGCAGTGCTGGTCCATCGCGTGACCGTCGTCGGTTGCGACGCCGTAAATTTTCTTCCCCTGGCCGAGGATTTCGTCCCAGTAGGCAGCGTCGGCATCCATGTCGTTTTCAAGGACGCAGCCGGTATTCCAGATTTCCATGGCAAAATTGCCGCGGAGATTTTCAAAATAGCGGGCAGGAGTGGAGCTCCATTCGGGATGGCAGTACACGGTGAGGTTGCCCTTCGCGTGAATGTCGTCCAGATAAGGCTGGTACTCCTCCTGATTTTTCGCGCTGCCGGACGTCAGACGCTGATCCTGATCAAATCCGTTGCCGTCCTCCTTTGCGGGGCCAAGGCAGACGGTATGGAAGCACCGGAAGCCATGTCCTCCCTCAAAAGTATTGTCGTATTCCATGCCGGGCAGGATGGTGATCGGCACATCCGGTGCGAAATTCTTATAGTTATAGAACCTATGGTCCGTGAGGGCAAGAAAATCGTATCCGTTTTCATAATGAAGCCGAATCACTTCCTCCGGCGTTCCCCGTCCGTCCGACCGGGTCGTATGGCAATGAAGACCGCCCTTCAGCATTTTTCCGCGGCCCGCAAACGCCTGCTGCTGTTTCATAAGAAGATCCTCCGTTTACTGAAATTTTTGATTGAACGTGAGTTCGAGGGGACCTGCGGGGGAAACTTTTTTGAAAAAAAGCTTTCCCCCGCACCCCCTT
>JBJFGC010000044.1:0-5680 GCA_051892315.1 Eubacteriales bacterium | reverse complement strand
TATATCATGTGTATTTCAGAAAAAAAAGCCATGATTCCAGCATGTTATCTTGACTTATATGAACATTTCTGATAAAATCAGGAGTTAGAAGGAACGGGAGGATAAATGGATGGAAATTGATTCTCTTGACGATTTTCTGGACGAATACACACCATGTGAAACAGCAGGAAAAGAATACTATCTTCGCGCGATGAAAACACATCAGCCGGAGCTGCTCGCGGCGGTCATTCCTGAGTATGCTGCACCGCCCCGCAATCTTGCGCGGGAAAGTTATTCTCCCATTCATATCGGCAGGCACGAACGCTACGTCAAATCGCACTACCACTCCCACGAAAATCTGGAGCTGATGTACATGTACCGCGGTCAATGCAGCCAGAACATCGAGGGTTACAGCATGATTCTGCGCGAGCATGAGTGCTGTTTCATTTCGCCGCGGGTCTTCCATGCGCCGGAAATCTACGACGACAGCCTGCTTGTGAACATCATCCTTGAACCGGAAGCACTTTCCCGTCTCTGTCAGGATCTGGAAGGCATAGACGGCGCGCTGGCAGAATACCTGAACAGCCTCCTCTACAGCAGCATATACCCCAATTTTTTCTGCTGCCGTACCGGCGGCGACCATAAACTGCACAGCATATTCCATGACCTGATCCGGGAATATTTTGAAAATCAGAAATACTGCGACTTTATGATGCGTTGTCAGCTCAACGCCGCGTTCGGCTATATTCTGCGCCATCATGCCTCCGACTGCACAGTGTCCGGGCAGCAAGTGTCCAAAGGACACGCGCCCGTTCTTCCGATTCTTCAGTACATCCACGACCATTACCGCACGGTAACGCTCGAAGAACTTTCGCAAAAATTTTCCTACAGCGAGCAGCACATCTGCCGGATGATCCGGGCCCATACCGGCCGCACCTTCAGCCGCCATGTCATGGACCTGCGCATCAGTCAGGCCAAGCTGCTTCTCCTCGCCACCGAAATGAGCTTCGGTGAAATCGCATGGACCTGCGGCTACCGGGGCGACGCCTACTTCCATCGCCTCTTCAAAGCCGAAACCGGAGTTACGCCGGCACAGTATCGGGAAATCCATCGCAAAACATAGAAGCAACAAATGAGGCGCAGACCAAATGGTCTGCGCCTCATTTTATCTGCATATTGTCAGAACCTTTTTCTGAGGACAAAGGCACGGCTGAAATGTGCGGTGCAGCTTTGCACCTTCCTCCGTCCAATTCTTACGGATTCCCTGCGAACGCATCCATACCTTTTCTAAATCCTTCCGAGTCTCCGCCAAATGCTCCCGGACCTCCATCGAATGCTTCCGGGCTTTCTCCAAATTCTTCCGGAATCATATCCTGCTTCTGGCCGCGGTCCTTGCCGCCGGCCTCCATGCCGCCGCGGCCGCCGAACATGCCGCCCATGCCTCCCATGCCGCTGTAGAGAAGGCCGTTCATGGTGATGGTTTCGCTGTACGTACCGGCCGTGAGGGTGTAGGTGCCGCCGTCAACAAGGCCCGGACAGGTGACGACAACGTTCGAGAAGGACTTAGCGAAGGTGTATTCCGCAAGCACGTTTCCGCTCGCGTCGGTCAGCGTGACCGTCGAGCCAGCCGGCTGGTTTCCGACGCTGACCATCATCGATCCCTGTGTGGAGCTGCTGCCAAACGAGGCTGCCATGCCGTCCGCACCGACCGCAATCAAGGTACCTCCGGACACCGCCGCACTGCTGCCATAGTCCAGCGCACCGTTTCCGCTGCTCGTCGGACCGGCGACGTAAATCTCACCGCCCAACACGGTCAGCACACCGTTCGAGTCCAGACCGTCGCCCTCCGCATCAACGAAAATCTGACCGCCGCGGAACGTAAGGGACACACCATCTTCCGCCGCCATCATGTTCCGGCTCCATTCTCCGCCGGACGCCGTGCCGCCCGATGCGTTGAAGCCGTCATCGGACGATTTTACGGTGACAATGCCGTCGTTGATATCGATAGTCTGGGCCTCAATGCCCTCGTAGGACTCCGTCACCGTCACTTCGCCGCCGTTGATCACCAGCGCAAGATCGGCGTGAATCCCGTCATCCCCTGCCGCCAGCATGTACGTCCCGCCGTCGATGGTGAGATTTGCGTTTGTATGGAGCGTGTCCTCCGCCGACGAAAGCGTGTACGTTCCGCCGGTCAGAAGCATGTCGCCGCCGGACTTGATCGCCTTAAAACTCGTGGACGCGGTATCTCCCGTTTCGTCTTCCGACGAAGCTTCCGGACTGTTCCAGCTCATCCCGCCGAAGAAGCCGCGGCCGCCGCCCATCATCTGGTCGCCCGCATGAGCGGATGCGTTTTCAGGTCCGCCGCCCGCCGTAATCGCGGCGCAGATATCGTCAATCTGCAGCCAGCCCGACGCGGAAATGCCGTCGCCCTCGGACGTAATGGTAAAGGTACCGTTTCCAATGGAAATCGAGCCAAGATCGGCGTTATCGCTGTTTTCCGCATGAATCCCATCCTTGCCGGCAGCAATGGTAAACGTTCCGCCGGACACGTCCAGGCTGTCCTTCGCGGAAATGCCATGTCCCGCCGCCGTGATGTCGTACGTGCCGCCGGTAATGTTCAGCGAATCCTTCCCCACAATGCCGTGGCACGCGTCCGACGTGACGGTCAGCGCACCCGTACCGTCGAAGATAAGATCGGACTTGGAGAAAATCACGGCGTCAAGGTTGCTTTCATCCATACGCACCGCTTCGCCGCTGCCCGCAAGGGTATTGACGCTGCCCTCCGCAAGGGTGACGCGGACCACCCCCGCCTTACGGACATAAATGGCCGCCGGCATGGAAGAGACGACGGAGGCGCCGTCGAGGATAAGAGTGATTTCGTCCGTCTTCGAGGCATCGATAAGAATCATGCCGTCAAGGGTTCCGTGAACGCGGTAGGTTCCGGCGGCGGTGAGGGTCACGGCAGACTCCGTGAAAGCGTCCAGGTCGACATCCTGTTCTGCGGACACAGACGCGGGAGCCGTCACATAGGCAACGCTTGCAGGGAGGACGGCGACGTTTTCCGAAGGCGTCACATCCGCTTCCGCCGCACACGATGCCAACAGGAGAGAAAGTAAGAGCAAACCGGGAAGCCGGTTCTTTTTCTTTATTTGCATATCAGATACCTCAATTCCTCTGAAAAGAAAGGGCTTTTCAGTCAAGATTCAGTTTTTTCTCCAGCATAAAGTTGGTGAGGAGGAAATAAACCACCGCAAGCACCGTATACAGGAGAACATTCGTGCCGAGGAAAAGATTGACCGACACACTGCCGCCTTCCAGCATGGTCTGAAGCGTGAAGCTGCCCAGCAGCGTGAATTGCAGCATGGACGTAATTCCGTTCATCACAAAATGGATGCCGAAAACCATGGCAACCGCCGCAAGCGCCTTATGCCGCCGCGCAATCACCGAGCCGAACGTAATGGCCATGAACAGCATGAGGTAGGTTGACACGAACATCGCCGCGCCGCAGAGGCACAGGAGCAGGAACATCAGAACGCCCGAATTGCTTATGGAGCCGATGAACGCAAACAGCTGGACGAACATGTTCACAAAATCCTCGCCGATGCCTGCGGCGGCTACCCCCGTTCCGATGATGCACGCAGCCGAGAGCAGCAGCGCGATGCCGGTCAGGATCGACCAGAACGTGACGTTCAGGAGCTTGGCCCAGAGAATCTGCGCCGGCGTCACGGGGAGAGTGAAGGTAAGGTAAGCTTCGTCGGAAACCGTGCTGCGATAGAACTGCACGAGCAGAAGGATGGCCATGACCGACGCGGCCGCGGCCAGTGCGAAGCTGATGAGGACAAGTCCGCCCATGGAGGCGAAAATGAGAAACTCACCTATGGGCTGTTCGGCTGAAAAAAGCGGAGTGTCGTTAAAGCCGGAAGAATTCACGGTCACAAACACATTGAGGCTGCCGAGAAGGGTTGCCGCCGCAATGGCAATGAGAACGGGAATTCCGAACCGTCTGGAGGAAGCAAAATCATGACGCAAAAGTTTCAGCAGCATCGGAACACCTCCCGGAATATTTCGTCAAGGGTTTTCTGGTGCTGGGTGCACACTTCGCGGGTATCGCCGCTGATGATCACCTGTCCGCCGCCGAGAAAGGCAAACCCGTCGAGGATATCCTCCACGTCCCGGATGAGGTGCGTGGAGAGAAGAATGGTCGAATCCGGCGCGCGTGCGGTGAGGATGGTATTCAGAATATACTCGCGGGCGGCGGGATCCACGCCGCCGATGGGTTCGTCGAGAAGGTAGAGCTTCGCTCTGCGCGCCATGACAAGAACAAGCTGCACCTTTTCGCGCGTTCCCTTGGACAGGGTTTTGAGCTTTGCCTTATACGGGACGCC
The DNA here is from genome assembly GCA_051892315.1 of Eubacteriales bacterium. GTDB lineage: Bacteria > Bacillota > Clostridia > Oscillospirales > CAG-272 > UMGS1696. The sequence goes on along the minus strand of JBJFGC010000044.1, from coordinate 1,316 downwards.
GAGGACGGACAGCATATGGATGGCGTGTTCGTAGTCGAAGTCCTCGTAAAAATCACGAAACAGGCTGACGCAGTCGGCGACGCGCATCGAGGGCGAAAAATACGACCGCTCAGGCAGGTAGGAAACAAAGGCCTTGGTCTCCGTTCCGGGAGCCAGTCCTTCGACGAGGACGGTGCCGGAGGTAGGCTGGAGAAGGCCGGCTAAAATTTTCACCAGCGTGGTTTTTCCGCTGCCGTTGGGTCCGAGAAGACCGATGATCTTCCCGCGCGGCAGCTCCAGATCCACACCGGCCAGTGCCAGATTGCTGGAATAGGACTTGGTCAGTCCATAGCAGGCAATGGCGGGAGAAGAAGGATATTCCGTCATAATCGCTCCTTTGAAAGGTTTCGAGGGACTCGGGAAAGGACGTTTTGAGAAAAAGCGCTCCCATCCGCGCGGAAAATCGCAATTGTTCCGAAAAATTTTCCCGCGCATTCCCCGAAGTACTCGTTTATTATACTTGCTTTGAAAACGGATGTCAATCAATCTGTTTTCTTTTTTATCGAATTTTCATGGAACCAACACGTTTTCACCTTACGTTCAGATTTCACCATCCGGCGGCAAGGTATTCGTCCGGGTCGAAGGGTTCGAGCAGGGCGTCCCGCCGGAGGTAGAGCGGATGGTGCGGATGACCGCCGTTTTTCGAGCGCGCGCCGCAGGTATACCACATCGCACCGTACTGACGGCCGAGCGCGGCCATATCGCTCACACACCGGCGCAGGTAGGGACGCATGGTGACGATGGTCCCCCACGCCGCCCAGACCGCCGGATGGTCGGACAGAGACAGAGCGTAGGCAAAGGCCGCCATATTTTCGCGGTGAAGCGTTTCGTTGAACTCCCGCTCCATATGCCGCGGGTCGGTCGCGCGCTGCGCGTAAACGTTGAACATGAGAAAGCTGTCATAGCCGTTTCCGAGCGCGATGCGTTCGACGGATTTGAGCGTATTGTCAAGGTTGTCGGGCGAGGCCGTGGAAGGGTTGACGCCGACGGCGATCAGAGGCCGCTCCCCCTTTGTTCCAAGCAGGTACCGGTATTCGGTATAAAAATCCGGAACGTACACCCAATGCGTGGTATCGTAGGGCTTCTCGCCGTCTTCATACCTTCGCATGGCCTCCTCAAACGTCAGAATCTCAAGGCTGTCGGTCGCTGTCATCGGAACATGTCCCATAGAATCCTCCAAGCGAAATAAATCTGCATTTTTTCTACATTAACGTGAGTTCGACGGGGAGGGCTTTTTGAAAAAAGCCCCTCCCCGGACCCCACCTCAAAAACTTTCA
>JBJFGC010000043.1:2464-5681 GCA_051892315.1 Eubacteriales bacterium | reverse complement strand
GTTTGTGCAGGTTCTGAGTTGAAGACAAAGGAGCATCGGATGAAAAAATGTAAAAAATGCGGCGCGGTGCAGAGCGACAGCCGCTCAACCTGCATTGACTGCGGCGCTTTGCTCGGAAAGCCCATGTCCGGCACGGAGGAAGCAAAGGAGGACGCCGCGATTGATGACAAGCTCAACGGGATGGCGGAGAGGACAGAGGATTTTTACGTCAGCATACCGGAAAAGGTGATGGGGAGTCTTTGTATCCTTGGGGGCGTAGCGGCGATTGTGATGCTGAATTTGATTGGCGTGGAGAAGACCTCGGCGCTGTCCCCATGGTACGCTGCGAAGCTGGAGAAGGCCGGTACAGCCGCCCTGATTTCGCTGTTTGCCTGTCTTGGCGCGGCGCCCATGCTTCTCGTACCGCGTTTCATGTGGTTTCTTGACACGCTTTCTCATCGGCTGTGGTACAGTGGATGGGACTTCTCCCCGACGTTTTTTGCGATTGTGGTGAGGAAAATCATGGCATATGGGCTTTTCGCGGCCGGAATGGTTGGCGGGATCTATTCGTATTGTTTGTATTTTGGATAACTGAGCAATTGATTTTAAGGAGAAAAACATTTATGGATTCAGGAATCGGCGTCAGTGTGATCAGCCGGGACGATGATATTGCGATTGTTTATATCAAGAATCCGCCCGTGAAAATGGGCATTGCGTACTACACGTTCAATGCGCTCGCGGAAGCGGGAATTGACGTGGACATTATCCTCCAGACCTCGACCGGACATGTCAGCGGAGACATCATTTTCACAGTTCACGCCGTCGACGCAGCACGGACGAAAGAGGTGCTGGAAAAGGAATTCGAAGACTCGCCGGAAACGGAAATCGAGATTGACACCGACGCTGTGAAACTGATGGTATCGGGTGTTGGGATGCAGGGCAAGCCGGGCGTCGCGGCGAAAGTTTTCCGCTGTCTCTGGGACGCGGGTGTACAGATCATCAATATCTCCACAAGTGAAATTAAAATTTCCATGCTGATCCGTACCGCTGACGCCGACCGCGCGACGGACGCGCTGTATGAGCATTTTGATATTGTGCTGTAGGAATTTGTTATAAGGATAGAATTATGGCTGAAACAAAGAAAACCGGACGGAAAATGATTGCCGTCAACCGGAAGGCGCGGCACGACTATTTCGTAGAGGACACCTACGAAGCCGGAATTGCGCTGTACGGGACAGAAGTGAAAAGCGTGCGTCTCGGGCAGGTGAATCTGAAGGACTCGTACTGCCGCGTGGTGGACGGTGAGCTGTTCGCGCTCGGTGTGCATATTTCGCCGTACGAAAAAGGCAATATTTTCAACCGCGAGCCGATGCGGGACAAGAAGCTGCTCATGCACAAGAAGGAGATTCTCAAGCTCGGCCAGTATGTCACGCGGGACAGTTATACGCTTGTTCCGCTGTCGCTGTACTTCTCCGGCTCCAATGTGAAGATGGAAGTGGGGCTGTGCAAAGGGAAGAAGCTGTGGGACAAGCGGGAGGCTGACGCAAAATCCGAAGCCAGCCGTGAAATCGAACGGGTTACCAAGTCCCGCGGCAAACGCGGCGGGTACGAGGATTGAGGGGAAATTTTGCGTTGACGAACGAAATTTTCTTTTGCAGCCGCCGGATGAACGACCGCTGTGAAAGAAAAAGAAGTTCTTTCAAAAATTTATTAGATCACCATTTCGGAGGTACCTTATGGAATTCCGCGATTTATTGATGAAACGCCGCAGCTGCCGTTCGTTTACCGGCGGCACAATGACTCGTTCCCAGCTTGATTATATCCTCACTGCGGCAACCCGTGCGCCCAATGCCTGCAATATGCAGTCCTGGCACTTTACCGCCGTCTGCGGAAAAGAAGCCGTCGGAAAGCTGTATCCCGAAGTCTGTCACGGCGAATGGGTCAAAAACGCCGCCGTCGTGATTGTCGTTTCCACCGACCGCGAGGGTGTCGAACGTCGATTCGGCGAGCGCGGCCGTGATCTTTTCTCCATTCAGGATACCGCCTGCGCGATGGACAATCTTCTTCTTGCCGCCGCAGATCTGGGCTTCGGCGGATGCTTTGTGGGCGCGTTTGATGAGGACGCCTGCCGGAAGCAGCTTGGCCTCGGCGACCGCTACCGTCCCGTTGCCCTTGCCGTCATCGGCACTGTGGAGGGAGAGGTTCCGCTCCGCGAACGCAAGCCGATGGAAGAGGTGGTCGACATTGTCGGTGAGCTGCCGGAAGACGGGAACGAAACGAAAGAGGAGGAAACGAAGCCGTTCGAGCTGCGCGGCGCGTATCTGCCCGGCGCGGTGTTCGATGACCTGTACCTCGGGAACGCGGTTTTCAACAACATCTGCTTCACGAACGCGAAGTTTTCCGATATCAATTTCACTGGCGCCAGCTTCGGCGGACTGTGCATGAACCAGACGTCGTTTGGCTGCGTCGACATGAACCACGCATCGTTTGAGAATCCCGACCTTACGGGTACGACGTTCAAAAACTGTACACTGAAAAACGTTCGGATCGAGGACTGTGATCTTGATGGCCTGACCATCGACGGCGTGGAGATCCAGAAACTTCTGAAAAAATAACGGGAAAAAACGATTTTTCCCCTTGTAACCGGGGCAAAAATCGTGTATAATAAAAAAGCGCCGCATAGACGCTATCCGGAGGGGAATTCTCCTCCGCCACGGGGACGTAAAGGTTTCGACGGGGACTGTGCAGTGCGATAAGCGGGTAGAGACGGGGAATCTCTATAATCCTCCTCATTTTTAAATTAAACGCTAACGACGAATTAGCAATCGCTGCCTAAGTGCGGCTGTCCGTTCGGAGAGTGCCACGGCTCCGGAATGTCCCGAATGGGAGTACGTCCTTATTTGACTACGGCATAAAATGAGTGGCGGACGTGAACGGTGAGTTCGCTCTTGCAGCCGTCATGCACCAAAGGGCTACCGCTCTGGCTCCCCTGACCGCCGGGGATGCAGACGGGAAATAAAATAGACGGTCTGCACCCGGAGAAAGTTGCATGAATCGGTTTTCGGACGCGGGTTCGACTCCCGCCGTCTCCATCCGGCAGTGCCGGCACCCAATCTTCGGCACAGCTTCAATGGTTGAGTGGAGCAATCCCACGAGGGTTGAGTTCATCCACTGCTTCCAATGCTCCATCCGGCAGTGCCGGCACCCAATCTTCGGCACAGCTTCAATGGTTGAGTGG
>JBJFGC010000043.1:0-2364 GCA_051892315.1 Eubacteriales bacterium | reverse complement strand
AGCAATCCTACAATGTCGTAAGCAGAAAAAGTCCGCTGAGGTCAGCACACCCCAGCGGACTTTTTTTGCTTTTCTGCGTATTCGGGATGCTTCTCAAGCCATTCCTGATCTCTTGTGGAATCGGATCAAAGACTACCATTGCCGGAACGGTGCGGAATCCCAATCGAAAAACTCCCGAATGCTTCATACACACCGTAATTCACGCTGACGCCTTATGGTATCGCGGTACGTGTCGAGCTGTTTTTCTTGAGGAATACGCTTGTTTTTTTCCCTTGTTTGTGATATGATGGAATGGCTGAAGTTATGAACAATGTTGTAAGCGGAGAGGCAGGATTTTTCCCATGATTCAGGATTTACATTCCCATACCTATTACTCCTTCTGCGGAAGAGATCGGCCGGAGACCATCGTGGAAGCTGCCATGGCCGGCGGAATTCAGCTCTTCGGCATCTGCGACCACAATTACGGTGTGGGATATGGCAGAATCAACGTATGGAGCGGCCCGGGCGAGCTTTCGGCGTCCGATTATGAACGTACCCTTGTGCGGTACTTTGACCATATCAACCTGATTCAGGAAAAGTATGCCGGTAAAATCCGGATTCTGCGCGGAATTGAAGTGTGTACGGATACCGCAAGACCGAGGGCGGTTCTTCCTCCGTCGGCGGATATTTCCTTTTTTGATTATTGCCTGCTGGAAAATATGGACGACCCGGAAAATTCCGCGGCAGGGGGCGATGTGTTCCGCTACGCGGAGCGCTGCGGCTGCAGGACGGGCATTGCCCATACGGATATGTTTTCCTTTATCGGGCGGATGGGAGAAGATCCATATCGATATTTCCGGCGGATGGCGGAACAGGAGATTTTCTGGGAAATCAATGTCAGCTATGACAGTATCCATCACTACAGGGAGCACCCCTATATGCTGCGTTTCTTTGAGGACGAGGAACAGCAGGCTGTTGTCCGTGAATCCGGTGTACGCCTGAGCGTAGGCTTCGATGGCCACAGGGTGGAAGATTACCGGCCGGACAGAGTGGCGGAGGCATGCCGCAGGCTGACCGATATGGGCATAAAACTGGTGTTTGAGGATTAAACCAAGAGTTTTGCGGCAGTTTTTCGGGTTATGTTTTCCATGATCGCTGCGGCGAGCCGGATTTTCTGGAATTGTAGAAAAATTTGCTGCAAGCTGAAAGGGTGCAGAAAGGAATTCGAAGTGAACGATAGAATACTTTCTTTCGAGAAAATATCCAATGCCCGGGATATGGGCGGATTGCGCACGGCGCAGGGGTGCATCCTTTCTTCGGGACTCCTGATTCGTTCCGCAAATCTGTCCGATGCAACGGAAGCAGACCGAAAGGTTCTGCGGGAAAAATACCGTCTTGCCAAAATCATCGATCTGCGGACAGAAATGGAGCGAAAGGAAAGGCCCGATGCCTCCATGACCGCTGTGGATTATCTGCCCATCCCGATTTTTGATAACGCCGTCATAGGGATCTCCCACGAAAAGCGGAACAACAGCGAACAGCTTGCTGCGGTTATGCCCAAAATGGGACAGCTATACTGCAAAATGGTGACCGATCCATCCTGCCGGGCAAACCTCGGCAAAGCGGCAAGATGCGTTATGGAACACGACTTTTCAAAGGGCAGTGTTTTGTGGCATTGTACCGAGGGAAAAGACCGTTGCGGGCTGCTTTCAGCGGTGCTGCTTTTGGCGCTTGGAGTGGAACGCAGCACGATTATGGAAGATTATCTGCTGACAAACCGCGTGAACGCGGCCAAATCCGAAAGATACTATCAGAGGATGCTTGCGGCTGGCAAAACCGAGACGGAAGCGGAAACGATACGGGACATTTTCCTCGCAAAGGAAGAATATCTGGACACGGCTTTTTCGGCCATAGATGCGCAATATGGCAATACAGACGCTTTTTTGCGGGATGGGCTGGATCTTCCGCAGAAGCTGGCTGAGCAATTTCAAAACAGTGTACTTTGACAACTCGAAAGCCGCAGAAGGCAGGAGCGCTTCTTTTGCTCATGGCAAAGAGTGTGCGTTGGATGGGATTCGCGGGGGAAACTTTTGTTGGAACAATGGAGATTCGCTGCGCGAACTCCGCTTTCCCCCGCACCCCCTTCAAAAAACTTTAAACAGGATGAATCGACAAAGTTTGTGCATATTTTTTGCTTTATCTGCACGACATTCTGACCTTGTTCTTCGTTTGAAATTTTTTGCGGAGGGTTCGGAGAGGGCTTTTTCGGGAAAGCCCTCTCCGGCGAACTTGTTGTTTGTCGTTTCTGTCCGGATTTCCGTGCGGGCCAGTACGCTTCAATAGCGTTCCCAGTGATATTTCCCGGATTCGTCTTTTTGGTCGATG
>JBJFGC010000042.1:0-5702 GCA_051892315.1 Eubacteriales bacterium | reverse complement strand
TTCCGGTATCCTCCATTCCATGAAGCCGGTCGTAAATGGAAGATGGGGGAATTTTTTTGTTCCGGTGTGATGAAAGCCGTTCGCCGCGTACCACTTCCGCAGTTGTTCGCTTTCCTCGATGATTCCGATGGTCATTCGTTTGCCGCCATTTTGCAGAAGGAATTCTTTGGCGCAGTCAAGCATCATGGTTCCGCCGCCGCGGTGCCGGTATTCCGGCAGGACGGCGAGATGATGCAGTTCATAGGTTTCGCCTTCGGTGTGAGAGAGGGAGACATAGCCGATTTTTTTCTCGTTTTCGTATAGTCCGAGCATGAACCAGCCCCATTCAAACTGGGTTTCGAGAGATTCGAGAGGCAGAAAGCTCGTGTGCTTGGGACAGTTTTCACGGGTAAGATGAAATTCTTCAGCGACCGTGGCAAAGCTGCGGTGAATTACGTCGAGGAAGGCGGGCAGCTCGGCTTTTTGAACGACTTGAATTTCCATGGAAGCACCTCCAGAAATATGCATACCCCGATGGAAACTACGTAGACCGCCGCCGCGCGCAGAAGAAATCGGCCGGTCAGGGAGACGATTCCCGCGCGGTTCAGAAGACTGTCCGTGAGAAAAAGAAACAGCGGATGAATGAGGTATACGTTATAGGATGCGCCCGACAAAAGGCGAAGAAGGGGCGCGGCGGTAAGTTCGGGCTTGCGTTCCGCAAGAAGGAGAGCACAGGACAGGGTAAACAGAATGGCGGATGTACAGTAGAGAACGTGAAAATCATCCGCCCACGTGGGATAGTACACGCCGTTTCGGATCACCCAGATGAGAACACAGTCTGCGGCGCCGCTTCCGGCGAACAAAACGGCGAGTTCTTTCCGGCGGATGCGCAGGAATTCCGTGAACCGTTCGTAATTTTTTCCGCAGAAGATGCCGCAGACGAAGTAGAACAGAAACGTTGAAAACAGGCGGCTGTTGAGGGTCAGCTCATATCCGGTGAGAAGCCGGACAATCTCGGGCAGGTGGACGCGGCAGATGAGCATGAGAAGGAGGGAGGTAAAGACCGTCAGGGCCATGCTGCACCGGTTGGCGAGGAAGCGCCAGAGAGGGACGAGCAGGTCGAACTGGCAGAGCAGGGCAACGTAATAGAAATGTCCGACCAGTCCGCCGGTGAGCAGCTCACGGAAAAAATAGGACAGGTCGAAGGTCAGCCGTCCGGACACAACGAAATAGACACAGAACAGGGAAAAGGCGAGAAGGTAGGGCAAAAGGATCCGTCGCGCACGGGAAGCATAATACCGGCCATAGGAAAAGGCGGCGGTACGGGGCAGAAAGAGCTTGACAGCCGAGAGAAAGAGAAACCCCTGCACGACAAAGGAAGAAAGACGATGCGCGGAGCACATCACGGTGAAGGGAAAACTGGCGGGATTGTAGCCGGTCACGCATTCGGAAGCGGCGTGGATAAAGAGCACCAGCAGCATATAGAGAAGACCGGCCAGCGTCAGTTCGGGCTTTTTTGCCATACGTCAGATGCGGCTGTTTGCGACGATGACGTCCTGCGCCCACTTGGCCCATGCAAGCTGGACGCCGATGTCGTGGTAGGTGGGATAATCCTTGGCAATCCAGCCGCCGCCGACGCTGCGGAAGGCCTCGCACATTTCACGTGCACGTGTTTCGATGACAGCGCGGTCGCCGGTCGGCAGGACCTTCTGGATGTCCACCGGAGAATGGAAGACGGCGCGGCGGCCAAACTCCCGTGCGAGGGTTTCGGTGGGGTAGGCGTCCGGCTGATCGAACTGGAAGACGTCGATTCCGGCGTCGATGAAGTCCTCGAGGAAGGCGTAGATGTAACCGCAGGAATGCAGGAAGACGCACATTCCGGCTTCATGAGCGGCGTCGGCGATTTTCTTATAGGATGGCTTGAAGAGACGGCGGAAGGAATCCGGCGAAATGAACGTACGGTCCTGGGTTCCCCAGTCGTCGCCGAGGAACCAGCCGTCGATGCCGCAGCCCGCGATGTTTTTGATGACTGCGATTTCATGTTCCGCGAGACGGTCGATGAAATCATAAACGGCGTCGGGATCGGTGATGGTATCCGCAAGGGCGTTGCTCATGAGACGTGCGTCGCGGAGAGTAGAAAAGAGGGAATTTCCTCCGCAGAGGACGAATTTTTCACTGGCCGCAAAGTTGTGGGCGAGCAGACGGTCGCGGTGTCCGGGATCGAATTCGGGCAGGGGATAGCTGTAGTCTTCCCAGTCCTCGATGGCGCCGCGGATGCATTCTCCCTTGGTCTTTCCGTTGAATCGTCCATAAATATTGCCGTACCGGTCACGGCGTACCTCGCCTGAGAAGCCGGTGAGCTTTTTCAGCGCGGGATAATTTCCCCATGCGTCGTAAGGATTTTCCGCAAGATTGATATATGTGCGGGACGAAGTCCACACAAAATCGCAGGTTCCGTCATTAAAGTCGTATCCGAAACGCGGCGGGGCGTCATGTGCGACAAGTCGGCGGATGATTTCTTTCGAGGTCATATTCTGGCTCCTTTTTTATGAATTGCAGGTTATCTTTATGATACTATGTCCGGACGGAGATGTCAAGGTTTTTGAGAGAAAATCTGGGGGCTCTGGGGCTTTGTCCTGTCCCCCCGGAAAGGGGAACATCCTCTAAAATCCACTTGATTTTTTGTTTCAAGTAGGTTATAATGGTAACAACATACTTTTGCGTTTTTTTTTGACAGAATGGGGGACGGCGATGAATTACGATTATGCGGACCTAGCCGACTACGTGGCGAGGGCAAAACAGAAGGATGAGGCCGCATTTGCCTATCTTTATGAAAAAACCTATAATATGGTGTATAATATCGCTTGCTCCATGCTGAAGGATACCGAAGAAGCACAGGATATCGTGCAGGAGGTCTATATCAAGGTCTACCTCCGGCTGGAGACCCTGAACGACAATTTCAGCTTCATCCGTTGGCTCCATATCATTGCCGCAAACACCTGCCGGGATCACCTTGAGGCACGCCGGCTTCCGGCAGAACCGCTCAGCGCACGAAAGGAATCCGAGGCGACGGAGACACTGGAGGACAGCCTGTTAGGTTACTCCAACAATGACCTCCTCGCTGAGATGATCCGTACCCTTCCGGACACGCAGGCCAGGGCGGTTTATCTTTTTTACTATAAACAGCTTTCGGTCGGACAGATTGCTGCCCTCGAGAACTGCTCGGTCAATACGATCAAAAGCCGGCTCTACTATGCCCGCAATACCCTCAAACGTGCCATCGAAGCGGAAGAACGGCGGCTCGGTGACAAATTCCGTCTTCCGGCGACCGTTACTGCCATTTCAGCGCTCATGCTCCTTCCCAATCTCGGTTTCGTCCTTTCTGAGACCGACGCAGCCAAAATTTTTCTCTCCGTCCTGACGGCGGTGGCCATGGATGCGGACAACCTTCACGTGGTCACCGAAATCGAGGAGGAAAAATCCGACAGGGAAGAAACGCCCCTCTCGCGGTTTTGCGGGTTCTTTCGCCGCTCCTGGATGGTTCGTCTGCGTACCTCTTTTTTTGTGCTGTCCGCTGGCATTCTTCTGTTTGCCGTGATTGCGCTTGCAGGCACCGCATACCACCTCGGCCGGAGCGGAACCGAACAGACGGTCAGCGAAATGGAAAGCAGCGAAGTGAGTACGGCAAAGCAATTTTATAAAGAGAGTTTGCAGGAGGAGCAGGCGGAGCTTTGGAACGAGGTACCGTTCACACTGACCGCAGAGGAAGAGGAAGTGGGAGAAAAGAAGGAACTTCCTCCGCTTCCGGCGGACGCGGTGTGGTCTGTGGAGCAAAACGAAGACTGCGCGGAAAACGAGGTCTGGATTACCGGTGTTGAAGTTCCGTCCGGCGAAGCAGTGCATACCGTACCGACGGAAATCGACGGGAAAACCGTCGTCGGAATCGCGGACTATGCATTCCGCGAAAACCCACTGGTAACGGGTGACTTTGTGATTCCGGATACCGTGCGCAGCATTGACTACGGTGCTTTTTACCGGACCTCTGTCACTTCGATGACGATACCGCGGAGTGTGACCTTCATTGAAATGATGGCGTTCGGCCGGTGTACCTCGCTGACACGGTTCGATACGACGGATAATCCGATTTTTTCGACCGATGAAACCGGGACGGCTCTGATCTATATCAATCCGGAGTCCAACGAATTCTTGATGCTTTCCTACGCGCTGGGCAGTCCCGCAGTCTCCTATACTGTTCCAGACCATGTGAAAATTCTGCGGGACTCGTGCTTCTATGCCGCACCGTATCTGACCGAGGTGATTCTTCCGGAAGGACTGAAGATCATTGAAGCGTACGCGCTCGGAAATCTGAAGATCCGCTCCATCACACTCCCGCCGGCCCTTTCCCACGTCATGGAACGCGCGTTTTACGGAAGCGAAGGGCTGACAGACGTCGTCATTCACTCCATCACGGAGACCTGGAATGAGGGTGAACCTGACAAAATGTTTGACCGCGGCATCCATTTTACGGTTTTCGAGAACACTCCGGCGGCAGAGTACTTGAGGAAGTACGCGGACGAATGCGGCTGGAACGTAACAGAGGTTCCGATAACTGAAAACCAGTTTCTCTGGAAGGCCAAGGCAACCGGCGTTTATGACCTCATCGGCGCATACATCGTACAGCCGGAGGTGGTGATTCCGGAAATCATCAACGAAATTTCCGTCGGTGCATTCAAAAATTGCAGCGTCATCGAAACGGTGCGGATCACAGACAGCGTGACCGCGATCGAAGAAGGTGCGTTCGAGGGGTGCGATCGTCTGACAACCGTCTTTATGGATACGCCGTGTCCGCCGGAAATCGAGGAAAATGCCTTTCCGGAAGATGCGGTGTTCCTCTGGCCGGAGGAATTTTTCGACGGGATTTTCAGCTACTGCCTGTTTGACTCGTGCGGGAAAGCGGCGGTGACGGCTTACCGTTCGCCCGCCGTGGATGAGGACGGCTGCCTGCGTCTTCCGGGAACCGTGACCGTGGACGGAATGGAGTACACCATCGTGGCAGTCTGGGAAAAAGCACTGGAGCAGCATGGCTATGCCAATGTGACCGCTGTCGTTCTGCCGGACACGGTACGTTACCTCGGGCCAAACCTGTTCGGCAAAAATTCCCTTTTGGAAACGGTCCATCTGCCGGCCGGATTGACCTGCATCAGCGAAGATCTTTTCCACTATTGCAGCCGTCTGAAGCGTATCACCGGTTTGGACAGCATAGAAACCGAGGGAAACCGCTACCGGCTTTATGAATACAAAGACGGACAGGCGCTGATTGATACGAAAACCGGCACCATGCTGGGCTATACGGTTGCGGCGGAAACGGAGGAGTTCGTTCTGCCGGAGGGCGGGGTCGTACAGCTGGCGAAAAACGCGTTTGCGCAGGCGAAGCAGCTTCGGACCGTGACGGTTTCCGAGGGGGTACAGAGGATTCACAATTTTGTGTTTTCCGGATGCGACAATCTGGAAACAATCTGCCTTTCGGCAACGGTGGAATGGATCGATACAGCGGCGTTTGAGCATGCGAACAAACTGCGGAACATCATCGTTGCAGAGGACAATCCGATGTTTCAAACCGTGGATGGCGCTCTCTATTCAAAGGATGGAACCGTCTTTGTAGCCTATCCGTACGCACTTGCGCTGGAAAACCCGTCCTATAGCATCGCTGATGGGGTAAAGCA
>JBJFGC010000041.1:0-1515 GCA_051892315.1 Eubacteriales bacterium | reverse complement strand
TGAGGAGGGTGTAGTTACGCGCAGCGTAAACTACGGGGGAACGGGCTTTTTCGGGAAAGCCCTCCCCGGGAACTCCCGTTATTTGATAATAACGTGCGAGAGCAGCGTGCTTCCATCCGGAATGTACCATTCCTTCTTCGCGCACTCCGCTTCGGTGAAGCATTCGACTCCTTCCGCTTCCTTCTCGGAATCGTAGAGGAAGAACGGAACCGGATCGGAGGAATGCGTGCGGATGGCCACCGGCGTCGGATGGTCCGGCAGAACGAGAACGCGGAACGCCTCGCCGGACGACTCCAGATACTCCAGGACCGGCTTCAGAATCAGCGCGTCGATTTTTTCAATTGCTGCCGTTTTCACGTCCGCTTCTCCGCGATGTCCGCATTCGTCCGGTGCTTCCACGTGAATGTAGACAAGGTCACAGCCGTCCCGGAACGCGTCCATCGCTGCGTTTGCCTTGCCTGTGTAGTTCGTCGCAAAGTTGCCCGTCGCACCTTCTACCTGGATGATTTCACAGCCCGCGCAGACTCCGATGCCCTTGATCAGGTCGACCGCCGAAACAATCGCCGCGCGTACCCCCCACTTTTCCGCGAAGGACGGCAGCGCCGGCTTCTTTCCGGGGCTCCACAGCCACGGCGAGTTCGCCGGACGCAGCCCGCGCGCCCGACGCGCTTCGTTGACCGGATGATGCTCCAGAACCTTCGCGCCTTCCTTCATGTAACGCAGGAATTCCCCGCCGCCGTTGTCCTCCTTCGGCAGATAGTCGCGGATCGTCCGGCCAAGAATGTCGTGCGGACGCATGAAATCGTACGTGTCCGACGCGCCGTCCCAGAGGAGACAGTGCCGGTAGCTGACTCCCGTGTGCAGCACCCGCCCGGGCAGCGGCAGCGCCTCGTTCAGCGCAGCGACCAGCTCGTCCGCTTCCTCGGTGGTAATTTCGTCGGAGCTGTGGTCCAGCATGACGCGATCCTCGTAGACATCTCCGTCGGAGAGGGTTACAAGATTGCAGCGGATGGCCGTGTCGGTGGGCGACATGGACAGTCCGAGACTCATCGCCTCCAGCGGCGAACGTCCCTTGGAGTATTTCCGCGGATCGTAGGAGAGAATGGCGAGGTTTGCTGTGTCGCTTTCGGGAACCATGCCCGCGGGAACGTTGAGGACGGTTCCGCAGGAGGATTTTTTCGCAAGTGCGTCCATGGTGGGCTTGACCGCTGCTTCCATCGGCGTGCGGTTGCCCAGCATCGGTACGGGCGTGTCTGCCATACCATCGGGAATCAATACGAGATATTTCATAAAATACAGCCTTTCACTGGGATTTTGTTATAACAGAAGATGATATTCTATAATAATAAATAATTATACCACAAATCCTTTGCCGAAACAATTGCAAAACGGAAAATCGCTCAGGAAAATATACCTAAAAATTGCAGGGAAGCAGGACAAAATTTCGCTGATTTTCCGTCTGAATTTTTCGGAAAGGACTTGCTTTTTTTTGCGGGATGTGATAAAATATCATAC
>JBJFGC010000040.1:0-5725 GCA_051892315.1 Eubacteriales bacterium | reverse complement strand
CGTCATGGTGGACGTTCCGGAGACACAGCGGTTTCGGGTATCGCATTCGAGCCGGTTCAGAAGCGGAGCGGTGTAGCGGTAAACGCCGCGGTTTTCGGGGAGGTCGATCGCGTCGTATTCCTGCGAATGATGCTTCGCCTTTTCCAGCGCAGCGACGGCTTCGTCGTACCGTCCTTCCCGGGTCAGCGCCTTCGCCTGATCCATGGCTAGCCGCGCGAGATGGTTGTGGAACGTGACGTAATTTCCGTCCGGGATGATCGTTTGGATGACCGCTTCCGCTGCATTCACGGAATGCAGCGACCACACACAGTTCAGCGCATTGCACAGATTCTCCAGCGCAGTTCTGACCTGTTCCTGATGGTGCCGGACGAGGTCTTCCCCGGTCAGGCAGAACGAGAGCAGGTCGTCCCGTCCGAAATTGCGCTTTTCCGGGTACTGTTCGGCATACTTTTTGGCTTCCGCCCGCCGCCCGAGTTCGCTGAGGCAGACGACGATGTTCGACAGCATATGGTTCCGCACCTCCTCGTCTTCGCAGTCTTCGATAATGCGTTCGGACAAGCGGACGGATTTTTCCAGTTCCGCGCGGTACTTTTCGGGTTCGTCGAGAAAGTCATAGGCGTGGTAATATCCGGCGTCCGCGAGCCAGGACAGGCATTTGAGGTCGCCGGGGTATTCGTTCACGGCAAGAACGGCCACACGGTAACGTTCGGCGAGGTCGCCGGAGGTATAGGTGTCCCGGTAGGCCTGTTCGAGTTCGGCGTAACGCGCGTCCGGTTCGGCGCTGTCGATGCCGAGCAGCTCATCCGCGGAAATGTGAAACAGCCGTGTCAGCGGACGGATGAGCGAAAGGTCCGGCGACGACACGCCGGTTTCCCATTTGGAGACGCACTGGTACGTCACACCGAGGTAGTCCGCGAGTTTTTCCTGCGTCAGGTCGTTTTTCCTGCGCAGGTCTTTGATTTTCTGTCCGATGTTCTGCATGATGTACTCCTGAATGATGAAGTAAGCCGGCCGGCTTCCAGAACCCATTATAGCATGGCCGGAGAGGAAAGACAATCACTTGTTTTTTTTGAAAAACTCGAATTCCATTCGAGGCTTCACAAAAAAATGGGGTGCAGCCCGTTCGTTTTGGACTGCACCCAGCCATGTTTCTCTTTTTCTGTCTATTTCTTACTCGTCACCAGAATCGCAGCGCCTTCGACGGTGATGGTCGCGTATTCTCCAAGGACCTCGTTGCTCACAGCATAAGGCATCTGCCGTACAAGCTGGGCGTGGTTGAGGGGGTATTTGCAGCCGGACTCGGTGATGATACAGGTATCCAGTGCGAAAAGGGAGAAGTAACCGCCGTCGTCCGGAACGGTCACGGTTTCGTCGAGAATCACCTGAACCGTGTTCTCGCCATCCGTCAGCTTGACCCGGATGCCCTGCCGGCGCAGTCCCTCGAGATACAGCACATTCGAAAGCGAATGGTCGATGCGGCCGCCGGTCCCGCCAACGATGGTGATGTAGCGACACCCGATATCCTTCGCGTACTCGCACGCCATCATGGTATCGGTCACGTCCTTTTCGCACGCTACCCGCAGGATATCCATTCCCGCCGGAAGCGTACCGCGGTACGAGTCGAAATCCCCCATCGTGATATCCGGTGTGATGTCCAGTTTCTTTGCCGTAGCGTAGCCGCTGTCCGCCGCAATGGTCAGATCCACTTCCACCGGCAGCAGCCGCCGCGCCGCCTCCACGTTGCAGTAACCGCCCGTGATGACCAGAGCGGTTTTCGGTTCTTCCGGCCCGTTCTGCATCATCTGCATCATCCGATTCATCGTCTTTTCCATTCGGGAACCCTCCTTTGTTCTTCATAAATCCGCACATAGCTTTCGTGACGGGACGGTGCGATCTTTCCGTTGTCCCGTTTTTCAATCACCGCGCAGCCTTCCTCGCAAAGATGCGTGCATTTCGTGTAACGGCACCGGCCAAGGCAATCCCCGAATTCCCGGAAGCTCGAAGCCAGCTCATCGTACGGAAAAAAGTTGAACCGCGTGAAGTCCAGCATCGAGAACCCCGGCGTATCGGCCAGCCAGAACCGTCCGCCCGAGGCCGTTTCGAGGGGATAAATCTCGACATGACGGGTCGTATGGCGTCCGCGCTCCGTTTTCCGGCTGACGCCGCCGGTTTTGAGCTGCAGCTCGGGAAATAGCGCGGTCATCAGCGTGGACTTTCCGCCGCCGGAAACTCCGGCAAACGCGCCGCTGACAAACGGCCGCTTTCCGCTTCTTCCGTCCGGCGCGGTCATCTCGGCCAGAAACGCCGCCAGCGCGTCCATGCCGTCCCCCCGTTCCGCGCTCACCGGAAAGACCCGGTAGCCCGCCGTCCGGTAAATGTCGGTCAGGCGCGCGGCGGAATCTCCGTCGAGGTCGGCCTTATTCACAATGACGACCGTCTCAATGCCGTAGTTTTCCGCAATCACGGTCAGCTTGTCCGCAGTCAGCAAGTCCGGCGCGGGAGACGCGGCCGGAAGAACGGCGAACAGGTAATCAAGATTTGCCGTCGGCGGCCGGAGAAGAAGATTCCGGCGCGGGAGAATTTCGTCGATGACAAAATCCACGCGCACGTCCCCCTCGCGGGTCTTTTTCGCGCCCCGTTCCTCCGGCTCCCGGACGTTCTCGTTCCCATGCACGTCGGCCGGCGCGATGCGCACCGCGTCCCCAACCGTGGGAGTGATGCGATCCTGCCGGAAAATGCCGCGCGCACGGCACAGCACCTCCTCCGACGGAATGCCAGTCTCCTCATCCACCGGCCGCACGCCATACAAGCCGCCGACACCGCGCGTAATGATACCAAAGTTCTTCTCTGTCATAATGTTCCTTATTTGTTGGAGTTTTCGCGGAGATTCCGCTGCGCGCAGCTTCCCACAGCGTCCTTACGGCCGAATGAAGCCGCCGCCGGGGATGAACCAGTCCATACCGCCGTCGTCCGTATCGTCCCACCAGCTGCCGTCATCGGTATTATCCCCTGAATTGTCCGAGGGATCGGACCAATCGTCTGCGTTGTCCGTGTTTGTATCCCACGAGGAATCCCCGTCCGTGGAGCTGTCGTCGGGGTCTGTGGTTTCAGCGGGCTGCCATTTCATGTCTTCCTCCGTCGGAACGGTCGTCCCGTCTCCGGCATAGGACGCACCGCCGGAAATGGTAAAGTCAACCTTGGAATACTGCGGGACATCGCGCCATGCGGTCAGGCTCTGCTCCATGACGGTTCCCGCCACCCAGTCGGACTTTACGTACGTAACCGTCCCGATGGTGAGCTTGCTTTCCATAAGCGTAATCAGAGCGCGCGCTTCGCTGAGACCGACAAAATTCGGGACGTTGGTGCTGGCCGTATCGCTGCCGTGGCTGACGTAAATCGTCACCACATCGTTTTCCTGCATCACCGTTCCCGCCGCCGGCTCAGTCCGGATGACGTAGCCGATGGTATACACGTCATTCGCCACGTTTTCCACCTTCACGGTCAGGCCGAGCTTCCGCAGCTCTGTTTCCACCTCACGGTAGTCGCGGACGCTGTAGTCCGCGAGGGTAATGGTGCGCGGTCCCTGACTGATCGTAAGCTGCATTTCGCACTTTTGCTTGCCGGGCAGGACCTTTCGCTTTTCTTCTGCGAGCGGGTCCTGATCGATGATTTTACCCTTCTCCACGGTGTCGCTGAACGCGTAGGTAAGAACGGGCGTAGCATAATATTCGCTGTTTTCGAACCATTCCGCCAGTTCCTCCGTATACGACGAGCCGACGAAGGTGGGAATCCGCACCTCCTCGTAATCGTTCATGCTGCTGTTAAAGAACAGGCGGTCGAGGATATAGTAGCCGGACACGCCAGCGACAATGAGAAACGCCAACGTGACGCCCATGATGATCGGGAACATGGAGCGGCTGGTCTTCGCCCGTGGACGGACGGTATTTTCCGACTTTTTCTGACGTTTTTTCCCCGTTTTGTTTTCCTTGAAAATCATTTTCGGGTTTTCGCGGAGCTTGAGCAAGTGACCGAGCATCTCCTCCGCGCTCTGATACCGCGCGTCCGGATCCTTTTCCATCGCGCGGGTAATGATCTGCTCCAGCCCGACGGGAATGTGCGGATTGATTTCGCGCGGCGGTGTGGCGGTATCGTTGACCTGCATGAGCGCGACGGACACGGGCGTTTCCGCGGTAAACGGCAGGACGCCGGTCGCCATTTCGTACATCATGACGCCAAGCGAATACAGGTCGCTGCGCGCGTCGCTGGTTCCCCCGCTGACCTGCTCGGGGCTGATGTAGTAGACCGTCCCGACCGCCTTGTCGGTCATGGTCACGGTTTCGGCGTTCGGCAGCTTGGCGATGCCGAAGTCCATGACCTTGATGACGCCGTTTTTCAGAAGCATGATGTTCTGCGGCTTGATGTCGCGGTGGACGATGCCCTTTTTGTGTGCGTGGTCGAGTGCGCGGAGAATCTGCGTGGTATAGCTGATGATTTCGCGGAGGTTGAGAACCTCGCGGTGCTGCATGTAGTTTTTGAGGGTGATGCCCTCGACGAACTCCATGACGATGTATTTGATGTTCTCCCGCACGGACACGTCGTAAATATTGACGATGTTTTGATGCGACAGCATGGCGACCGCCTTGGACTCGTTGGTGAAACGCTTGACCGACTGCTCGTCGGCGGAAATTTCATCCTTGAGAATCTTGAGCGCTACCGTCCGCCGCATCAGCAGGTCCGTGGCCTTGAAGACGACCGCCATCCCGCCGATGCCAACCACGCGTTCCACGCGGTAACGATTATCGAACACCAGCCCGACGTATTTTTCATATAATTCCATCATTACAGTTGACCCCTGATTTGGTTTTTGTGGTTTTCCCCTCCGCGGAGCAGTCTCATGAAAAAGCCTCTCCCCGGAGTCCCTTTTCAAAAACGTTTCTATCTTCAGATAGAAAGGATGACAGCGGTAATGTTATCAAATCCGCCGCGGCTGTTGGCGCATTCAATAAGAGACGCACAGGCCGATTCAATGTCGCCGTTCCGGTCGATATTTTTTACAATGCCGCGAATCTCATCGGGCTCCACGTGGTTGGTCAGTCCGTCGGAACAAAGCACGGCATAGGTTCCGGGCTTCATTTCACGCACGAACCAGTCGACATCCACGGTTTTGGCCGTCCCGACCGCGCGGGTAATGGCATTTTTCATTCTGGACTTTTTTGCGTCCTCGGGAGAGAGCTTTCCCGCATCGATGAAGGCCTGCACCCACGAATGGTCATGCGTGACCTGTACGATCTGGTCGCCGGAAATCAGGTAAAGACGGCTGTCCCCAACGTTCACAATGTACCCGTTTTCGCCCGAGATGATGCACGCCACAAGGGTCGTTCCCATTCCGGCGAGGGAGGGGTCGGTCGACGCGGCCTTGTATACCGCGCGGTTGGCCGCAGTGACGGCGGCAGAGAGGCAGTCCAGAATCTCCTCCTCGCTGTCACCGAAAAAGGACGGATGCGTGCTCTCGTACTTATCCACCTCCGCCATAAACGTGTCGACCGCGATCATACTCGCCACGTCGCCTCCGTTGGCGCCGCCCATGCCGTCGCATACGACAGCGGCCAGCACGTCGTCGGAATACTTCCGGATGATAAAATTGTCCTGATTCGCATCGCGTCGTTTCCCGACGTCGGTTTTACCATAAAATAACATATGACACATACTCGAATTCTCAAATGAA
>JBJFGC010000039.1:0-5752 GCA_051892315.1 Eubacteriales bacterium | reverse complement strand
AAAAGCTTTCCCCCGCACCCCCTTCAAAAAACTTTAAAAATGGATGAATCGACAACGTTTGTGCAGATTTTTCGTCAGATTTGCACTGCACCCTGTTCATTACCTGACAATCTCCACCCCATCCGGCACCGCACAGGACGCGCCGTCCTTCGTGATTTCCACCCTGATGTCGCCGTACGGGGTCGGGTAGGTTCCCTTCGCCCATTCGAGACCGGCCAGATGCGGCTCGAACCTGATCTTCCGGCAGCCCGGTTCGACCACCTTGATGCCGAGGACGTTCGCCGCAAGGTATGGCGCGGGACCGGACGCCCAGCCGTGGCAGAGGCTGTGGCGCAGACCGATGTAGCAGTACGCGCCGAAGTCGCCGTGGATGTCCTTTTTGCCTTCCGGAACCGGCTCGTCAATCGGCGCCGCGTTTTCCGCCCAGTCGATGTTGAAGTCTTCCCAGAACGTCGTCGCGCCCAGCCCGAGCATTTTGCCCCAGTAACCGCGGATGATGTCAAGCGCCGCTTCGTATTCGCCGGCTTCCGCGCACGCACAGAGCGTATAGTAGCCGAGGAACGTGGACAACCCTGCCGGGCCGCCGGGACCGATCACCCGATCGAACATTTCCTTCGGGTCGCAGACGCCGCCGATGGCCAGAAGCGCCGCAGGCTGCTTCGCCGACGGTTCCGGCTTATGCGCAAGAAGACGGTCCGCCGCGCGGCAGCATTCGGCTGCCAGCGCGGATTCGCCGAGAACTTTCAGAAGATCGCCGCCGCGCAGGAACGCGAGACGGAGCAGTCCCTGCAGACCGCAGTGCTTTTCGTTCGGCAGATCGTTCGTCGGCCAGTCGAAGAAACGGCCTTCGGGGAGCTTTTCCGCGCCGTCTTCGCCGACATAACCGAGGTAGCGGGTGAGCATCGAAACAATGTAATCCTTCTGCGCGGCAAGATAATCGTAGTCACCGGTTCCCATGTACCATTCGTAATGGCACAGGAGCCACCACAGGTTGTAGGACGACAGACCGTTCATCGATGCGTCCACGGGGGTGACGTCGCGCACTAAGTCGAGGGACTTCGGAACCACCTCGTTCGCACCGAAGACGGCAAGAATCGTCGCCAGTTCCGTGTTCATATCGCCCGCCCAGACGAGACGGTCACGCTTGATGCCGTCCCAGAGGTACCGCTGCATGTTGAGGTGCGCGGTGTACGCGGCGGTGTCGTAGATTTTGTTGAGAAGGGGATCGCTGCATTCGAAGGAACCGCGGTATTCGATGTCGCGGAAGACAAGCGTCGCGGTGATGCAGCGGATTTCCATGAACCGCTCCGGCTCGGTCAGCTCAACGTACGCAAACCGGAACCCGCTTTCGTTGGTCTCGTTGGAAGCCCACGGTCCGGAACCGGTTTTGATGTCGCGGTTGGCGTGGTCGTTGGTGGGGTTTTTGCCGTTTCCGTTTTCGATGGGGGTCATCGCCTCGGAAACGCTCTCGCCCAGCCGGACGGTGTAGCTTGCGTACGCGCCGTTCATCGACCAGACGGAAACGGTGACCGTCCCGTGCAGCTCGCGCCCGAAGTCCACGAGAACGGCCGCGTTTTCGTCCGCACCGCGGTTGTCGAGCGTGCACTGGTCATGGTAGCCGTAAATGGCCACCTGCGCGGGCCGGTACTTGGTCAGATGCTCGCTCCCGCGCACGTTTCCCTTGGTGAGAACCACGCGCGTCGGAAAAAGTACCCGGCGGCTGCGTTCGTCGTCAATGCCGTAAAGATGGAATTTTTCCTGAAGTTTCATGGTGTGTTCCTTTCCTGAAGTATAGTGGGGGGACTTGCGGGGGAAACTTTTTTGAAAAAAAGTTTCCCCCGCACCCCTTTCAAAAAACTTTAAAAAGGAAGGAAAAACAAGGTTTGTGCAGATTTGCACTGCACCTTGTTCCATCCTTTTTTTGAAAGTTTTTGAGGTGGGGTCCGGGGAGGGGCTTTTTTCAAAAAGCCCTCCCCGGTAAACTCTCGTCATATAAACATATAAAAGAGTCAGTTTGCCAGCAGCCGGATTGCGTCGTAGATTCCGCCGAGCGGCAGGATTTCCGCACCGGACGCGCGCAGGGTTTCCTCGTTTTTCAGCGCGGAGCGTTTCGGAAGCGCGATTTTCGTGAAGCCAAGCCGGAACGCCTCGTTCACCCGCTGCTCAATGGACGCGACCGCGCGGAATTCGCCCGACAGCCCGACTTCCCCGAACGCGATGACGTTGTCCGGCACCGGGATGTCCCGCAGGGACGAAATCATGGCCAGACAGGCCGCGGCGTCCACCGCCGGTTCGTCCAGCCGCAGACCGCCGATGACGTTGAGGTACACGTCGCAGGAGGAAAACTTCAGCCCGAGCCGCTTTTCCAGCACCGCGAGCAGAAGGCACATCCGGTTGTAATCAATCCCGTTGGCCGTCCTGCGCGGGGCGGGAAAGACCGTCGGGGTCACGAGCGCCTGAATTTCGGCAATCAGCGGACGGCTCCCTTCCATGACGCATACCGCGCAGCTTCCGCTGACCCCGGTCGGACGTCCTTCCAGAAGCATTGCCGAAGGATTCGCCACCTCCTCCAGCCCATGCTCCGCCATTTCAAAGACGCCGATTTCGTTGGTTGAGCCGAACCGGTTCTTGATGGCGCGGACAATCCGGTGCGGCTGACGGCGGTCCCCTTCAAACGAAAGCACCGCGTCCACCATGTGCTCCAGCACCTTCGGTCCGGCGATGCCGCCCTCTTTGTTCACATGCCCGACGATGAGCACCGACGCGCCGTCGTTTTTCGCCCGCCCGATGAGGAGGGACGAACACTCGCGCACCTGCGTCACGCTGCCGGCCGTGGAGGACAGGTCGCCGGAATAGATGGTCTGGATGGAGTCGACAATCATGATGTCCGGCTTGATTTTATCGTATTCGGCGAGAATAGCGGCAATGTCCGTTTCGGTCTGGACATAAAGGAATTCCGCGTCCACGCCGAGCCGGTCGGCGCGCATCTTGAGCTGCCCCCCCGATTCCTCGCCGGAAACGTACAAAACCCTGCAGGAGTTTCCGATTTGTCCGCAGAGCTGCATGAGGAGGGTGGACTTGCCGATGCCGGGTTCGCCCGCCAGAAGAATCACCGAGCCTTCCACCAGTCCCCCGCCGAGCACACGGTCCAGCTCGCCGATGCCGGTGCTGTGC
Organism: Eubacteriales bacterium; assembly: GCA_051892315.1. Lineage (GTDB taxonomy): Bacteria > Bacillota > Clostridia > Oscillospirales > CAG-272 > UMGS1696. Next base: position 2,578 of record JBJFGC010000039.1, on the reverse strand, counting down.
CGGAGGTATTCGGGAAGCTCAAATTCGCTGAACTTCACCGCGCGGCTGCGTTCCGGTGTGGCGGCGCGGGTAGGAGAACGGGACGCGGCCGCCGCCTTCGCGGGCGCGGTATACGTCTCCTCGACAAAGCTGTTCCACGCATTGCATTGCGGACATTTGCCGAGCCATTTGGAACTCTGATAATCGCATTCGCTGCACACGAACACGGTTTTGGGGGATTTCATCTGTGGTTCTCCGATGTTTTTTCTTTAATTATAACGCAAAACGGGCGTTTTATCAATGCTGTAAGGAAAAAAAGTTACGTTAATCGGAAAGTTTATGCAAATTCTGACCTGCCGGATTGGGGATAAAAAAGACCGCCAACTTTTCGCAGATTGCGTCCAGCGGGCGGTCCGATTTTCGGTATTCAGTTGTGATGTTCAGTTTATTTTTCTGCTTCCCCGCTCATCATCCCGTTCCACAAGCCGGCGTAAATGCCGCCCTTTTGCAGCAGATTCGCATGGTTCCCGCGTTCTTCAATGCCGTTATCACTGATGACGAGAATTTCATCCGCATTTTTGATGGTGGTCAGCCGGTGCGCGACGACGATGGTGGTACGGCCGTGGGAGAGTTCCTCCAGACTGTGCTGAATCATCTGCTCGGTCGCGTTGTCGAGCGCGCTGGTCGCTTCGTCGAGAATCAGCACCGGAGGATTTTTCAGGAAAACTCTCGCAATGGCCACGCGCTGCTTCTGACCGCCCGACAGCTTGATGCCGCGCTCTCCGACGATGGTTTCAAACCCGTCCGGCAGGGACTGGATGTATTCGAGAATGTTCGCCCGGCGCGCGGCGTCCTCGACCTGTTCGCGGGTCGCGTCCGGCGTACCGTAGGCGATGTTGTCGTAAATCGACGCGTTGAACAGAAACACATCCTGCGCCACGATGCCGATGTTTTCCCGCAGGGACGAGCGGGTCACGTCACGGATATCCGTTCCATCGATGGTGATTTTTCCGCCCGACAGCTCATAGAACCGGGGAATCAGGTGACAGATGGTCGTTTTGCCGCCGCCGGACGGTCCGACGAGGGCGAGGGTTTTGCCCGCCTCCACGTGGAAGCTGAGGTTGTCAAGGACCTTTTTGCCCTCCTCGTAGCGGAAGGTGACGTTTTCAAAGGCGATGTCGCCCCGGACACGTCCGATGTCCACGGCGTCCGGAGCATCCTCCTCGGCAGGGTAGTCCATGATTTCCAGAAACCGCTTGAAGCCGGTCATGCCGTTCTGGTACTGCTCCACGAATGCAATGATGCGGCGGACGGGGTTCATGAAGATGCCGATGTAGAGAACGAACGCGGTAAAGTCGCCGATGGAAATTCTGCCGCAGGCGCAGAACAGGCCTCCCGCGATGTAGAGGACAACCTGCAGAAAGTCGCCGATGAACGTTGTCCCGCAGTTGAACTCCGCCATGACCTTGTAGGCCTTCGCACGGGCCTTGACGAACCGGCGGTTGCCCTCTTCAAACATCTGGTTTTCGTATTCGCGGCTGGTGTACGCTTTGGAAACGCGGATGCCGGCAATGCTGTTTTCCAGGCCGGCGTTGACCTCGCCGATTTCGACACGGGTTTCAGTGAACGCGCTGCTCATGCGCATCCGGAGCCGCGCGGCAAAGAGAACCATGATCGGAAGGGACGCGCACACAATCAGCGCAAGGGGAAGGTAAATCTGTGCCATCATGACAAACGCGCCGATGATGGTGATGACGGAGAGAAAAACGTCCTCCGGACCGTGGTGGGCCAGCTCGGAAATGTCCATGAGGTCGCTCACGATCCGGGACATGATGGTTCCGGTTTTGTTGTTGTCAAAGTAGGTCAGCGGAAGACGTTCAAGATGGTCGAAAACCTCGCGCCGCATGTCCGCCTGCATGTCCACCCCGACCAGATGGCCGATGTAGGAGACAAAGTAGTTGAAAAAGAGCTTGGCAATATAGATGAGCAGAAGAATCACCGCCCAGACCACAAGAAGCCGGATCTGGTTGTTCGGGATGTAGATGTTCAGCATATTGCGCGTAATGTTCGGATAAATCAGATCGCACAGAGCAAGCAGAAGCGCACACACCATGTCGGCAAGAAACATCTTCCAATGCGGTCTATAATACCCCGCAAACCGTTTCAAAATCTGCATACAGGAATCCTTTTCGTTCTTTCATATGAATTGGAGGGGATTCGCGGGGGAAACTTTTGTGAACAATGGAGATTCGCTGCGCGAACTCCGCTTTCCCCCGCACCCCCTTCAAAAAACTTTAAAAAATAAGAAAACAACGTTGGTGCAGATTTTTCGGCAGATTTGCACTGCACCTTGCCCTTTCTTTTTTGAAAGTTTTTGAGGAAGGGTTCGGGGAGGGGCTTTTTTCAAAAAGCCCTCCCCGATTTTATTATAGCATTATAGCATATCTTTCAGGAATTCGCAAGCTTTTTTGGGGAGCCGGATGATTTCTCCGGAGACTTGTCCTGCTGCCCACGCTGTCCGTGCATCTATCCCAAAAAAAGCATTGACAAAGCATCCGGTTTATGTTATTATGGTAAAAATTATTTTCGATTTTTTAAG
>JBJFGC010000038.1:0-5762 GCA_051892315.1 Eubacteriales bacterium | reverse complement strand
AGGGACCTTTCCTCAAAAGGTCCCTTAGGCGGGGTCTGGGGCAGAGCCCCAGTAAAGAACCCCACCCCAGCATATCACTTAATTACCCCTCAATCAGCCCATTCACCCGCGCACGAACCCCCTCAAGCCATCCTGCATCGGAGGGATATTGCGAGAACGTGATGCCGCGAGCGTATTCGGGACCGAGATCTTCCTCGAGGGCACGGAGAACCGCCTCGCGGCCGCATTTTTCTTCCGCGAGATACATCGCCCGCATGTCGGAGAGAGCCATCGTGAAGGCTTTCATGTGGAGGGTCAGATAGGGTTGACCGTGCGGACCCGGATAGACCGCGAAACCGTCACCTGCCGGGAAGAAGTAGTCGCCGTCGGTGATCTGGTAGGGGTCTACGAGACGGACGGAACCCTGCGAGTACCAGAAGTTGTAGCCCCACTGGAGGAAGCCCGCAATGCCGTACTTCCAGAACTGCGTGCCAATCACACGCGTCCTTGCCATCGGCATTGCCACAAAGCGGTTCGAAACCGTGCGCCCCTGACCGCAGCAGTAGTAGGTCCACAGATTCGGAACCTTCGCTTCCAGGAAGGGATCAATGTGGTTGTTCGCTGGAATCGGGTTTGCAATCGCACCCGTCTTGTAGAACTCAAAGTTGGACAGCGCGTCCATGACAACGTAGCCGTCGAGCAGATCGGAAATCTGTGCCCGCGCCGCACGGTACTGCTCCAGATGATCCAGCGACGGCTCGTCCGAAATGTGGAACAGACACTTCTTGTCTACCCCCAGCGCCTTCATCTTTGCGATAAATTCCGTCAGGAACGCCCGCAGGAAGCCGCGGTATTCCTCCGAGAGGGAGTCCGTCTCCCAGCCGAACAGACGGCCGTACTGCCCGTCTTTCCAGCCCATGACCTTCGGCGCGTGACCCGCACCCCACTGCGTGTACAGATGGGAAATTTCAAAGTATTCCACCCCGCATTCCAGTGCCATGCGTACCCAGCGTTCCACACGTTCAAAGCCGAACGTCCAGCCGTCCGCGGTTCTGGAAACATCCACAAGCTGCGTCGTGGGACGCTCGCCGCCGACCGCTGTGTCCAGCGGGGGCGTGAAAACGGGCATGAGAATGGCGTTGATGCCGTTCTCCACCGCCGCCTTCATGAAGTTTTTGATGTACTGCCAGTGCTGCTCGGAGAACGTGTCAAGATCGTAGTAGCTTGCGATGCAGTCGCAGTGGAACCACTCGGTCACAATGAAGTCCTGCTTCGGCAGAACGGCGTCCAGAACGTGCAGCGTCAGAACGGCCTCGGCGATAACGTCCGCGCCGGAGCAGAACCGGATGGCAACCGGATAGTCCCCTGCCGCCCAGTCCTCCGGTACCTTTACCGTGACAAACAGGGACTTTAGTTCACCGTAGGTGACAAAAATCGGCGCACCCTCCGCCACGGGAACCAGCAGATCCGGATAAAGCCCCGGCGTCTTGCGCAGATAGTTGTCGTCCGCGTCGCTGTAGCAGGGCATCCGGATGGGAACCTGCTCCACGGTCGAAACGGTGACGTGCGCCGCGAGAGGCGAGTCCACCGCAAGAGCGAGCGTGCACTTGGGATGATGGCCCGGCTCGTCCGACGTGTAGGCCACTTCAAAACAGAATTCTTCTCCGCGCAGCGCGGTTCCGGCCGTCACAGCCGCCTTGGACGCATAATCCTCGTCCATAAAGCATTTCTCCATCGCAGAGATGGGTTTCATAAGAATCGGCATAGCTTTTTCTCCTTTTTTTTATTTTTTTGGAAAAGGGACTTGCGGGGGGAAACTTTTTTGAAAAAAAGCTTTCCCCCGCACCCCCTTCAAAAAACTTTAAAAAATAAGAAAGCAACGTTGGTGCAGATTTTGAGTTAAATTTGCACTGCACTTTGTCCCTGTTCCTTTTTTGAAAGTTTTTGAGGGTGGGGTGCGGGGAGGGGCTTTTTTCAAAAAGCCCCTCCCCGCAGGTCCCATTAACCTCTCGCTTCTCCTTCCAGCAGACGGGTGAGCAGCTCCGCATAGGAGATGCCCGCGTGAATCATCATCTTCGGGTACATCGAAATCGGCGTGAACCCCGGAAGCGTGTTGATTTCGTTGAAAACGACCTCCCCGTTCCGGCGGCAGAAGAAATCCACCCGCGCGAAACCGCGGCATTCGAGAACCTTGAAGACCTCCAGCGCCGCCGCGCGGATTTCCCCGTGCTTCTCCTCGGACAGCCGCGCCGGAAGATAATAGGACGATACGTCGCTGATGTATTTCGTCTCGTAATCGTAGAATTCGCTGGAGCCGGGGTCGATTTCCGCCGGACCGGCGACGGTGTACGTCCCGTTTTCCTCCAGAACCGCGACCTCGACCTCGGAACCGATCACGCATTCTTCAATGACCACCTTGCTGTCCTCCGCAAAGGCCGCGGACAGCGCGCGGAGAAACGCGGACGCCGTCTTGACCTTCGACACACCTACCGACGAACCGGCGCGCGCGGGCTTGACGAACATGGGATAACCGAATTTGCGCTCACAGACGCGGCGCAGCGACGCGATTTCGGGTGTTTCCGCCTCTGCTGACGTTTCGCCGGCCGCGCCGGAGGCGGATGCCGGAAGGGGATAGTCCGCGGCCTTGGCCACAACGGCGCGGGCCTGACGGATGCCGGTTTCCGCGTCCACGACGATTTTGGTGAGGGCTTTGTCCATGCAGACGGCCGAAGACTCGCAGCCGCAGCCCGCGACGGGGATGCCGGCGACGGCGAACATTCCCTGAATGGTACCGTCCTCACAGAACTTGCCGTGGATCATGGGGAGAACGGCGTCCACCTGCACTTTCACCGGAACGGCTTCGCCGCCGCGCTGGACGAGAAGCCCGCCGCCGGTGAGGTCGAGGGAGACGGGGTACTTTTCGCCGTCGACCCACGTGCCGTCCGCGATTTTTTCGTTGGTGTCACAATAGTACCAGAACTGTCCGTCGCGGGTGATGCCCAGCCGGACGATGTTGTATCGGTCGGCGGGGAGATTGGTGAGTGCGGCGTAGGCGGAGGAAAGGGAAACCTCGTATTCCGAGGACTTTCCTCCAAATAAAACTGCGATTGTTTTCATGGGCTGAACCTTTCGGATGTGGATTTACAGAATGGGGAATCATGGAGGGAAGCTCAGGATTTCTCCCTTCCTCCAAGCATATATTCCACGGCGTCGCACATCGCCTGCCAGCTGGCGTTGATGACGTCGTGGGAGACGCCGACGGTGCGCCAGACGGAGACGCCGTCGGTGGACTCGATGGAGACGCGGACGGACGACGCGGTGGCTTTGGAGTCGAGCACGCGGACGCGGTAGTCCGTGAGCCGCATATTGGCGATTTCCGGATAGAACCGCGTCAGGGCGCGCCGCAGGGCTTCGTCGATGGCGTTGACCGGACCGTTTCCTTCGCCGGCGGTCAGCTCCTCGCGCCCGCCGACCTCGATTTTGATTACGGCCGACGCGCCCATCGGCTCGTCGGCGTCGTCCGCGCGGGAATCGACGATGACCTTTAAGCTGATCAGACGGAAGTATCGCTTCCGGCGGCCGAGCGCCTCGTCCATGAGGAGCGCCAGCGACGCGCCCGCGTCCTCGTACGCGTAGCCGGCGGCCTCCCGTTCCCGGATCCGGGCGGCGGTGCGCACGACGGCCTCGTCGTCCTTGCGGAAATTCTGGTCGGGCAGGTACGCGCGCATTTTGTCAATGACCGCCGCGCGTCCGGACAGGCCGCTTACCACGATGTTGCGCTGGTTGCCCACCGCCTCGGGCGGGATGTGCTCGAACGCGCGCGGGGCTTTTGCAACCCCGTCGATGTGCGTGCCGGCCTTATGGGTGAAGGCGTACCCGCCGACGAACGGCTCCTTCTCGTCGAAGGTCATGTTCGCGGCCTCGTTGATGGTGCGGGCGGTGCGGGAGAGGGCGCGGATGTTGTCCCCGATGCAGTCGAAGCCGAGCTTGAGCTGGAGGACGGGGAGGATGGTATTGAGGTTGGCGTTGCCGCAGCGTTCGCCGATGCCGGAGATGGTCCCCTGCACCTGCGTCACGCCGGAAAGAACGGCGGAGACGGAACAGGCGGCGGCCATACCAAGGTCGTTGTGGCAGTGAATGCCGATGCTGCGGTGGGACTTGGTGACGGCGGCGCAGATCATGCCGATGACGTCGGGGAGCATCCCGCCATTGGTATCGCACAGGATGACGCGGGACGCGCCGGCGGCAAAGGCGGTATCGACGACCTGCATGGCGTAGGCGGCGTTGTCCGAGTAGCCGTCGAAGAAATGCTCGGCGTCAAAGAGGACTTCCTTTTCGCCGGACTGTTTCAGGAAGGCGATGCTGTCGGTGATCATGCGGAGGTTTTCCTCGGGGGTGGTTTTCAGGACGTTTGTGACCTGATAAAGGGAGGCTTTGCCGTAGATCACGGCGGTGGGGACGGGGCAGGCGGCGATGGCGCGAAGGGCGGAATTTTCCGCGGCCGCTTCTCCGGTGCGGCAGGTCTGGCCGAAGACCGCGAGGCGGGCGTTTCTGAGGTTCTGTCCGGCGAGGGAGTGGAAAAACGCCTGCCGCGCGGGGTCGTCGGTCATCATGCCGGTTTCAATATAGGATACGCCCAGCGCGTCAAGGGCGTGAATCACGCGGATTTTATCATCTGCGGAAAACTCCACGCCGGCGCTTTGTTCTCCGTCGCGGAGAGTGGTGTCAAAAATTTCGATTTTCATTAAAATTTGCACAAACTTTGTTTTTTTATCCAGATTCGATAACCGAGAAGAACGTCTTCTTTTTCTCCTTTCGCGAGGAGAAAAAGAAGCAAAAAGAGGAACTTTTTCGTTGTCCAGAGGGTTTCGCCGTCTGCGGACGGCGACCAGAGACGCTGTCTCTGGACTCTGCAAGCCTTTGAAAAGGCTTGAGCGAAACTTTCAAACTGGGTTATCGAACACGTCTATTTCTGCAAAATAACCCCGCGGGTGCGGCCGGCATAGTCGGGGATGGGGGTTGGCGTGAGGCTGCTGCGGGCCGCGATGGAGCGGACGGCGTCGGCCTGCTGCCAGCCATGCTCAAGGATCAGGACGCCGGCGGGGCCAAGGTGGTTTTGGTAGATTTCGATGATGCTTTCGAGGAGGGAGAGACCGTCTCCGCCGTCGGTCAGGGCATGGGGCGGTTCGTAGGACAGCTCCGGCGCGAGGGTTTGCATTTCCTCCGCCGTAACGTACGGCGGGTTGGAGACGATGACGTCAAAGGTGATGGACGGGTCAAACAGGTCCGTCCCCGCGTCTCCCGCGACGAAGGTGCAGCGGTCGGACAGGCCGAGGGCGGTGAGGTTTTTTTCCGCCATGCGGAGGGTTTCGGGATAGAGGTCCACGGCCACTCCGCGGGCGGTGGGAACATGCGCGAGGATGGCTGCGGCGATGCAGCCGGAGCCGGTGCAGAGGTCGAGGACGCGGCCGTTTTCCGGACAGAGGCGGATGGCGGCTTCGGCGATGCGCTCGGTTTCGGGGCGGGGAATGAGGGTATGCTCATTGACCGCGAAGCGCAGGCCGTAGAATTCCCATTCGCCGAGGATGTACTGGAGCGGGCGGCGCGTCCGGCGCTGTTCGACCGCCTCCGCGAGCGTCAGACCGGTTTCACAGCAGACGGCGGTTTCATCGAAGTCCTCATCCGGTGCGGCGAGGAGGTGGGACACAGGGGTTCCCGTGAAGCGGCTGACGAGCAGGCGGGCTTCCCGCCGGGCGTCGGCGGGGTCGATGCCCGCTTCGGTG
>JBJFGC010000037.1:0-1530 GCA_051892315.1 Eubacteriales bacterium | reverse complement strand
AATTTTCCCCCCCGTCCAACTCACGTTTCTTTTTGGGGAACGAGACATTGTTTGGGGTTGCGGGAATGAAATCATAAATATTTTTTCAGAAACCGCAGATAATTCCCGCCTGCCACCTTTTCAATCAGGTTTTCGGTGTAGTTGTGACGTTCCATAAACTCAATGAGCTGGTCGTGGACGGAGGAATCCAGGGTCAGCGGACGCGGGTAGGAGCCGATGCCGTCGATGTCGCCGCCGAAGCCGATGTGGTCCTCGCCGAAATGTTCAAGGGCGTAGTCGAGATGGCGGAAATACCCCTCCACGGTCTGCTGTTCCGGTTCGGTGTGGATAAAGCTGGTACACAGGTTCAGTCCGATCATACCGTCTCCGTCCACGATGCGGCGTGCCATGTCATCCGTGAGGTTGCGGCTATGGCCGCAGAGAGAGCGGAAATTGGAGTGGGTCGCAAGGATCGGCTTGGCGGAAAGCTCTGCAAGCTCCCAGAAGCTGCGGTCGGAAATGTGCGAAACGTCAAAGAGCATTCCGAGTCGGTTTCCTTCCGCGACCATTGCGCGACCGAGGTCGGTCAGGCCCGTGTCCTCCTCTCCATCGTCGAACACGCGGTTGCTTTTCGCCATGTCGTTGCTCAGCCATGTCATGCCGAATACGCGCACGCCCGCTTCGTACATCGCGCGGAGGTTCTCCGGTGTATTTCGTCCCAGCCCGCCTTCCACGGTGAGCAGCGCGGCATGCTTTCCCTGACGGAACGCATGCTCGATTTCGTCATACGTCCGCACCGGAAGTACGGTGTCCCGCTCGTCCTGCATTGCCTGCTCAAATACTTTGGCATAATGCAGCGCCCGGTTCCACGAATCGTCCGGCGTGTCCTTCGGATGCGCGCAGAACATCGCTACCATCTGAAGCTGCCGGTGTTTCCCGCTGAAATTGTACGGGTTGACAAGTTTCTGTTCTCCAACTGTCGCAATGCTGTCGCAATGGGAATCTACGATATACATAATGGTACTCCTTGAATTGATGTTTTCGCGGGGGAGGGTACTTTTGGAAAAAAGCACCCTCCCCCGCGTCCCCACCTTCCAGAGCTTTCAGTCTGAATGGGAGGGAATGGCTCGGCGCAGACGTTTCGGGCTGCGCTTTCTTTTTTATGGATAAGGTTTTTCGAAGGCCAGCAGAAATACAACTCAAACGCTCTGCGCCCAACGCTGTCTCTGCCCTTGTTTACGGCATGTACGGATTGCCGTTCCACTCGTAGTTTTCGGGCATGATGTAGGGTGTGATGAATCGGATGGTGAAGTCGACGCCCCATTGCCCGCGGACGCCCATCCATTTGCCGGAGTGAGGTTCAATGGAGAGCATTCCGTTGTAGCCCTTGGTGTAGAGGAGGTTCATGACGGCGCCCCAGTTGACCTGATCCAGACCGGCCGGCGGGTCATCATAATGATGTCCGTCGACGTACATGGAGCCTTTGACATGGAAGTGGTAGATGCGGTCGCCCCACTTGTACATTTCACGGATGTAGTCGTCGCCGCGGCC
>JBJFGC010000036.1:0-5794 GCA_051892315.1 Eubacteriales bacterium | reverse complement strand
ATTTGAGATGTTTTTTGCAGAAAGACAAGCTTTGGGTACCGGTTCGGAAGCTCCAACCTGCTTACCCACGCCGCAGCATGGACTTCAGTTCCCGGACCGTGACGACTTTAAAGACGAGAACGAGAACAGCGTAAACAATCGCCGCGCCGCAGATGGCAGCCAGACCGCCCATTCTCACGCCGAAGAAACCGGACAGAAGCGGGTAAGTGAAATACGCGAACGCTCCCATGAGAAGGGCTGCCGCGAGCGTTTTGGCGGTATTCCGGAGAATCGCGCCGCAGCCGGAAAGATAATCCCGCAGGAAGACAAGATTCATGGCAATCATAACGACGTAGCAGAGACAGGTGGCCAGCGGCGCGCCCATGATATTGACGGAAGCCACGCCGACGAGGACTGCGTTCAGCGCGCATTTGATGATTCCGCCGACGGTCAGGCTGATGAGCGGCCGGTTGACGTGGCCGAACGCCTGGAGAATCGCGCCGCTGATGGAAACCACAGCGTACAGAATCACCGCGATGCCGTAGACCGCGAGAAGGGGTGCGCCGGCAGCGGCCTCCTCGGGTGTATTAAAGTATATGATGTGCATGATCGGCTCCGAAAGGACGGTAATGCCGACACCGGCAGGGAGGGCCAGCAGGAGCGCGTACTTGAAGCAGGTAATCAGATTGGTGCGGACCCCCTCTTTATCGCGCGCCGTAAAGGCGGCTGTGAGAACGGGGAGGATGCTGACGGAAAAGGGTACAATAAACGCGGAGGGGAAATTGAAAATTTTCTTCGCGTTTCCGAAAACACCGTAGAGCCAGTTTGCGTGCTCGTAAGTATAGCCGAGACTGTCCTGAAGGACACGCATGATGACGGTCGTATCCACGAGGTTGACAAGGCTCATAACGGATGAGCCAAGGGAAACAGGAACAGCGATTTTGAAAAGTTCCTTCAGAATGGTTCGGTCGCTCCGGACGGGCATCCCACAGGGAGCGCGGTCACGGTCGAGGTGCTTTTTGTTGACAAGAAGGTAAACGACGGCCAGAACCGCGCCGATGGAGACGCCGAGAATCGCGCCGGCCGACCCGCCGATGTACTCATACTCCGTCCGGAGAAGAACGTACGCAAGCAGACAGCCGAAGACCAGCTTGGCGAAAGCCTCAATGACCTGCGAAACAGCGGTATATTTCATGATGGAGTGCCCCTGGAAATACCCGCGCAGGGCGGACATCACAAAAGCGCAAAAGGCGGTCACCGAGAGGGCGCGTATGGACATACCGGCGTTGGGATTTTTGATGAGCGCAGCCAGCACATCCGCGCCGAAGAACATAATGGCGGCGATGACAGCGCCAAGAATCGTGAAAATCCGGACGGACACGGTGTAGATCCGGTCCGCCTCGTCGGTATTGCCGGAAACCAGCGTTTCACTGACCATACGTGAGACGGCAACCGGCAGTCCGGCGGACGCCAGCACGGCAAACATATTATAAATATCGTACGCAGTATAAAAATAACCCATACCGTCGCCGCCCAGCATATTGGCAATCGGAATGGTAAAAAGAAGCCCCGCCAGCTTCACAAAGGCCGTGGAGATTGTGAGGATGAATGCGCCCTGCAGAAAGGTTCCTTTTTTCGCGGAGGTTTTCAGATTGGATTCCTTCTTTCCATCAAATTTATTAAAATGCATATATGCATTTTATCACAGGAGGGATGGAATGTCAAGACACGATCCAGACGATACACAGGAAGAAGGAAAAATTTGTGGGGACGCCATCCGGATTGAAAAACGGAAAGGATTCCCTGCAGGAACGGGGCGACCGGCCGGACAACCATTTTCCAAAACAGGTTTCCCCAAATTTTCATCCAGACTTTACAAAGGACGCAGGATATGGTATAATCCAGAACAGAACGAATTTCCGGAAAGGAACAGACATGAACGACTACCCTTCCCTCTCATCCGTTGCGATCGACGGCGAAAACGCTTTTTCCGTGAACTTTGCCGGCGACCTTCGCTACCTTGCAGAACTGGACTGCGACCGGATGCTGTACAATTTCCGAACCGCGTTCGGCGAAACGCCCGCCTGCGAACCCATTTATGGCTGGGACGCGCCCGACGGTCTGCTGCGCGGCCATTCCACCGGACATTTTCTCTCCGCGCTCGCGCTGGCTTACTGTGCATCCGGAAACACACTTTACAAAAGCAAACTTGACTATATGGTCTCCGAACTGCGGCGCCTCCAGCAAAAATCCCACGGAGTTCCGCACGAATTTGTGACTGCCTGCACCCCCGACGACTGTGCGCAGGAAAAGTGGAGCCGGAATCCGGACACATGGGGCGAAGGCTATCTCTCCGCCTATCCGCCCGACCAGTTTGCTCTGTTGGAGCAGTTCACACCTTACGCAAAAATCTGGGCACCCTACTACACCCTGCACAAGCTGCTCGCGGGACTGATCGAAGCGTACGAGCGCACCGGAAACCGGACCGCTCTTAACACCGCCGCCGGCATCGGCGCATGGGTCTGTGACCGTCTCGCGCCCCTTTCGGCTGAGCATCGGGTAAGGATGTGGAAAATGTACATCGCAGGGGAGTACGGCGGCATGAACGAATCCCTCGCGCGGCTCGCGCTTCTCACCGGCGACCGAACCTTTCTCGCAGGCGCCGCGATGTTTGACAACGCGAACATTTTCCCGGGCCTTGCGCGCGGGGAGGACACCATTCAGAACCTCCACGCCAACCAGCACATTCCGCAGATTTTAGGCGCACTTCTTGAATATCGCGCCACCGGAAACGTGGAGTACCTCCGTACGGCGCAGAACTTCTTCTCCATCGTCACCCAAAACCACATGTATGCCACTGGCGGTGTCGGACAGGGTGAATGCTTCCGCGAACCAAACCGGCAGGCCCACTTCATCAAGAGTGACACCAACTGTGAAACCTGCGCGACGTACAACCTCATCAAGGTGGCGCGCGAGCTGTATTCCCATGCGCCGGACGATGCGGGCTGCATGGACTACATCGAGCGTGCGCTGTTCAATCACATTCTGGCCTCCCGCCATCCCGAAATCGGGAAAGGCAGAACCAATGGCGTAACCTACATGCTCCCCATCGGACCGGGCGCGGAAAAGCAGTACACCGACGATTACCACAGCTTCACCTGCTGTCACGGCACCGGCATGGAAAATCACGTGAAATACGGCGACTGCATCTACTTCCTCGCCGAATCCGCCGTGTACATCAACCAGTACATCCCCTCCACACTAAGGGAGGATGGTATTTTTGTAAAAATCGGTCTGTCCTTCCCGGGTCTCAGGGGAAGCATCACCGTATCCGCCGACCGCGACGTGACCGTAAAGCTCCGTGTTCCGTCGTGGTGTGCGAACAACCCGTTCACCGCCGAAGGAAAAGCAGTGGATGTGTGCGGTCGGTATGCCGTTCTGTCCTGCAAATCCGGCGAAACCGTGAACATAGACGTTCAGTTTTCTTTCGGCGTCCGTCTGGAAATTCTTCCGGATCTTCTGAGCGACTACGACCTGCACACCGTCAACCGGAACACGCACTACCACGAGGACAAGCAGCCGGACGATGCGGAAAACTCTCTCGACAAAACTCCGCGCTGGAAAACCGCCGCGCTGCTCTGCGGTCCGTTTGTGATGGTGACGTGCGACAGGGCAAAGGAATACCTGCGTCTTCCGCCGGACGCCGCATACACGGTATCCATGGAAAGCGGACGCCTTGCCGTCACGGGAGCAGGCCGTGTCTTCCGTCCGATTTACGAAGTACATGACGAACCATACCATACCTATTTCGTGATTGCGTGAGGAAAGCATGAAAAACCTTCTGAAAAAGCTCCTCTGCACACTTCTCGCGTTCCCGCTCCTCCTGCTTGCCGGCTGCGAAAAAGCGGACTCGTCCACCGCGGTCCCGACGGTCCCAGAGGTCCCGGCGGACACAGCAGAACAGGAAGCGGTTCCCGAAACCGCAGAGGACTGTGTTCTTGTTTCCCTTGGTGATTCCATCGCACACGGCTATGGTCTCACCAATCCCAAAACCGATGCCTACATCGCCCTTCTTGGCGAAATCCTCCCGTCCGCTGCCGTGTACAACTTTGGCGTGGACGGTCAGAACAGTGCAGAGCTTGTCTCCATGCTCGCGCCCGACGCTTCCTCCACTCTTTCCGACGCCCTCGCATCCGCGGATTACGTGACCATCAGCATCGGCGCGAACAATTTTCTGGGCGACGCGTTCGCCTTTCTCAGGCAATACAACGACTTCAAAACCAACCCGTCCACAGCTCTCACCGGTGAAGACATCACCGCCGCGTTCCGGGAGTTCAACGAGGCCACTGCCCAAGGGCTGGACGACCTTCGCAGCGATCTTCCGCAGATCATCGACGGCATCCGCAGCCGGAATGAGGACTGCGACATTCTGTTTCTCACCTGCTACAACCCCTATGCCGCCGTCAGCATCACGCTCGACTGGGGCAGCGCACTGCCGGTGCGGTTTCCCGCCCTCTCCGACGCCTGCGTCACCCAGATGAACGACATCATCCGTTCGCTTTCCGACGAATACGGCTACACCGTTGCCGACGTTTACAAAGCCTTTGACGGCAAAGAAAGCCGTCTCGTCTGCGCCTCCCCCGCCGAGTCCGGAGACACCTTCGACGCCCTTTCCCTTGACCCCCACCCCACTCCGTCCGGCCACCGTCAGATCGCCGAAGTGCTGTATGAGCTGATCGAGGGAGAGTGACGCGGAAAACTTTTCTGAAACAGCTTTCCCGCACCCCGTTTCAAAAACTTTGCCCTGTTATAGAAAAAGGCAGGTTCAGGTCGAACGATCCGTACCTTCCCTTGTTTCTACAACAGGGCAAAAGCTTTTGCGGGCGGGGCCGCGGCAGAGAGAATTCACATCACTCACTTTCCATCACGTCCACTACATTCCCATAGCGGTCGACGAGACGGCCGGCGTCGTCTTTGTTTTTGTTCCAGACACTGGTATCTTTCCAGAGAAAGTCGGAGGTGCCTTTGGCGTCGATGCAGGCGATGGTTTTTTCTTCCCCCGGTTCGATGACAGCGCCGTCCGGGAAGCGAAAGATTTCGCCGCCGCGCTCGGAAATGATGAACCAGCCCGAGAGGTCGACGGTTTTTTTGTCGTGATTTTTGATGACAGCCGTCTGCTTCTCCTTCGAGATGGAGACAAAGCGCACGTCCGCCGATGCGTCGTCCGCTTCGGCGTTTTTCATCGTAATTTTACCGTCAGGCGCGATTCTGCACAGCAGGCCGAGGTCATATTCATCCGTAATGAAAATCTCCGCACCGACCTCCTCCAGTCCCTTGCAGACGCTCTTGTGTGCGGAATTTTCATCCTCGGTACGGTCGGTCGTGATGACTGCGTACGACGGAGACGTTTCCTCCATGAAGGAAACCGACGTCGCGTCCTTGTTGCCGTGATTGCCGACCTTCAGAAGATCGCACCGCAGGTCAAAGCCGGCGCGCATGAGCGTCTTTTCCTCATCATACTGCATGTCGCCCGCAAACAGAATCGTCCGGCCGTTGACCGTCATGCGAAGAACAAGCGAATTGTCGTTGTCGTCCAGCGGGTTATACCGGATGGGACCGAGAACTTCAAAATACAGACCGTCCGAAACCGGAATCACCTGTCCCGGCTCCAGCAGCGTCTGCTCCAGCGAGGCTTTGGAAATCGAAGCCTGCATTTTGTTCATTTCCACCGCAATCGCCGCCGTGTAGCACGTGTCGATTTCCCACAGCTCCGACAGCATCGGCAGCCCGTCGATGTGGTCGCTGTTGGAATGGG
>JBJFGC010000035.1:0-5841 GCA_051892315.1 Eubacteriales bacterium | reverse complement strand
GGATTCGGCCAGTTCTTCACGAAAACTCTGAAGCTCTTTTTTGATGTAATGGAATTCCTTTTCCAGCAATTGCTTTCTGTCCTGCTTTTTGCCTGTCATGATGCCTGCGTTTCCTTTCTTTCGTTAGTTTCTTGCTTTTCTTCCGTCTGTTGTACTGGCTTTTCTTTTTTGACGTCCTCACGGAGAATGCGGTACAGCGCAGCCGCCAGCGGAACGCCGATCAACATTCCGGCCACGCCCATCACACCGCCGCCAATGGTAACGGCCGCAAGAACCCAGATGCCGGGAAGTCCGATGGAGGAGCCGACTACGCGGGGATAAATGATATTCCCTTCAATCTGCTGCAAAACCACAATGAAAACCAAAAACAACAGTGCCTGCATGGGAGAGACGGTCAGAATCATAAACGCACCGACCCCCGCACCGATGTACGCACCGGCGACCGGAATCAAAGCGGTAAAGGCAATGAGGGCGCCAATCATCGCGGGATAGGGGAAATGAAAAACAGACATACCGATGGTGCAGAGGAGACCAAGAATGACCGCTTCCATGCACTGACCGACGATAAACTTATGAAAACTGTCGTTGAGGACGGTAAGGCCGTACATGATTTTTTCACACCATTTCGGCCGGAGGTAGCGGTGCATGAGCTGTTTGAACTGACGGGCAATCCGTTCCCGGCTGATCAGCAGATACAGTGCGAAAATAACGGCAATCAGCGTGTTCACCAAACCGGAGACCACCGACGACACGGCCTTGAAGACGGTTCCCATGACGTTGCTTACGCCGGTTGTAAGCCCGCGCAGAATTTCCAGGATGCGGGATTTCCAGTCGATTCCGTCCAGAAAGTTGAAAATGTCTTCCGGCAGAATGTTCAATTTTTCAACGAAAGCGAGGAACTCATCAATCGCAGCGGGCAGTTCATCAAGAATCAGCTTCACACAGTCGACCAGTTGGGGCAGAATCAGTCCGATAACAAACGCTGAAATGGTCAATACCGACAAAACGGCTGCCACCAGACACACTGGCCGCCGCGTTATGCGCACAATCCTACGGGACGAGATGGGATAATAATGCCGTTCAAACCATGACATCAGAATATTGACAAGGTAGGCAATCACGCATCCGAGAAGGAGCGGAACCGCGGCGGCAAACAAAGATACGGCGCCCTTTTCAATCGTCTCCCAGTAATAAAACCCCAGAAACAGCAGGAAAAGTACGCCACCGATCTTCAGGAAGGATTTTACGTCCGCTTTCATAGTTTTCCTTTCTTATGCAAAAACAGCAGAAATTCCTTCATTTCTGTACCATTTGTGAATAATACTGAATAATACTATGATTATAATACATACGATTCGTTTTTTCAAGAAATTTTTTGAAAAATAATTGGATTTGGCACCGGTTTTACCACAGGAGCGCTCGGAACCGGCCCAGAGATACCAAAATCCCTCCCGGGCACCCGCTTGACGGGCGTCGGGAGGGATGGAAAAATACTGTTCAGGCTGTATCAGCTATGTTTTACGCGGTCATGTTCCTCCGCACGCTTCGCGTTGTTGAAGCTGTCGAGCGTGCCGACGAGGTAGCCGGTGATACGGCGGATACGTTCAAAGGGAACGTTTCCTTCATCGCGGCCGCAGCCAGGGCATTTATTGCCGATGATGCCCGTGTAACCGCAGACCGGGTCGTGGTCAACCGGATGGTTGATAGCACCGTACCCGATGCCGCTGTCGTGCATCAGGCGGACGATGTTTTCGAATGCGTCAAGGTTGGTGCACGGGTCGCCGTCCACTTCCACGTACGTAATGTGGCCGCCGTTGGTGAGGCTATGATACGGGGCCTCGAGACGAATTTTTTCCGCTGCCGAAATGTTGAAGTACACCGGAACGTGGAAAGAGTTGGTGTAGTAATCGCGGTCGGTCACGCCGGGAATGACGCCGTACTTTTTCTTGTCAATGCGGACGAATCGGCCGGACAGCCCCTCTGCAGGGGTACCGATCAGCGAGAAGTTCAGGCCGTATTTCACGGTTGCCGCGTCGGTCAGCTTGCGCATGAAGCCAACGATTTCCAGCCCGAGCGCCTGTGAGCTTGCACATTCGCCGTGGTGCTTTCCGGTCAGAGCCACCAGCGCTTCCGCGAGACCGATGAAGCCCACCGTCAGCGTGCCGTGCTTGAGGACCTCGCCGACTGTGTCATCAATCCCAAGCTTCTCCGAGTCGATCCACACGCCTTCTCCCATCAGGAACGGGTAATTGCGCACCGTCTTCGCGCTCTGGATTTTGAAGCGTTCCAGAAGCTGGTCAATCACAAGCTCGACGCAGCGTTCCAGCTCCTCAAAGAACCAGTCCACACTCCCCTTCGCATTGATGGCAATGCGCGGGAGGTTGACGGATGTGAAGCTCAGGTTGCCGCGGCCGGTCACGATTTCACGGCTCGGGTCGTAGTAGTTTCCGATTACGCGCGTCCGGCAGCCCATGTATGCGATTTCGGTTTCCGGGCGTCCTTCGCGGTAATACTGAAGGTTGAACGGAGCGTCCACGAAGCTGTAATTGGGGAACAAACGCTTTGCGGAAACCCGGAAGGAAAGCTTGAAAAGGTCGTAGTTGGGATCCTCGGGATTGTAGTTGACGCCTTCCTTGACCTTGAAGATCTGAATCGGGAAGATGGGCGTTTCGCCGTTGCCAAGCCCTGCCTCGGTCGCTTCAAGAATACTCCGGATGACAAGACGTCCTTCCGGCGAGGTGTCGGTACCATAGTTGAGCGAGGAGAACGGAACCTGAGCGCCCGCTCTGGAGTGCATGGTATTCAGATTATGGATGAGGGCCTCCATCGCCTGATAGGTACTGCGGTTGATTTCCTTTTCCGTATACTTCATGATGAGCGCAGCTTCCTTCGACGCCTTGGACGAGTCGTCGTAGTAACCGGCCAAAATCTCGGAAAGAGCGTATTCAAGCTCTTTTTCAAAACCAAGCGCAAGGGGCAGCTTGTAGTTTTCCGTAATCTTACGGCAGACGGCTTCCGTTTCCGCTTCCACGTCGGCGTCCTCAGGAAGAGCACAGGACATTTCCAGAACCTTGGCAATGTTGCGCTTGAGGTGGCGGAGATACGTCTTTTTCACGCCGGGTGCCATCGCATAGTCGAACATCGGGATGGACTGACCGCCGTGCTGGTCGTTCTGGTTGGCTTGGATGGCGATGCAGCAGAGCGCGGTGTAGCTCATGATGTCGTTGGGTTCGCGGAGGTGACCGTGACCCGTGGAGAAGCCGCCTTCAAAGAGACGGTTCAGGTCAATCTGACAGCAGGTCGTGGTGAGGGTCAGAAAATCCAGATCATGGATGTGAATGTCGCCGTCCTTGTGCGCCTTGGAGTGGCGGGGGTCGAGGACATACAGATCATAGAATTTTTTCGCGCCCTCCGAACCGTACTTCAGCATGGTCCCCATCGCAGTATCGCCGTTGACGTTCGCGTTTTCGCGCTTGATATCGTTATCAAGCGCGCTCTTGAATGTGAGGTCCTCGTAGGTCTTCATCAGCCCCATGTTCATCTCGCGGACCTTATTGCGCTCTGCGCGGTACAGAATATATTCCTTCGCGGTGCGGGCATGACCGTGCTTGACGAGAACGCGTTCCACCATATCCTGAATGTTTTCCACCGTCGGGAGCTGACCGGACTGCTTGAATTCCTCCTCCATGTGCTCGGAAACCTCACACGCCAGCGTCATGGCTTCATCGTAGTCGCTTCCGCCGACCGCCTGTGCCGCGCGGAAAATAGCATTGGCTATTTTTTCCAGATTGAACGGTACTTCCCGTCCGTCTCTCTTTATGATTTTTGTTATCATTCCCATTTCCCCCGAATCTTTTTTCTATGGCATGGACACTATATGTAGTTATTTCGAACAGTCGAAACACAAGATCTTGTGTTTCGGGCAAAAGCAAATCACGGATATAATTATAAACGATCGGGAAGCCAAAGTCAATAGACCTCACTCGCAAATATGCGCCAAAATTTTCTCTGTAAATTTATCTAATATGCCGTATTGACTTTTTGCGTGTTTTGGTATATGGGAAATCGTTCCGTTTCGGCGGAAGTTCATTTTCGGGCATAGAAAAGCGGAAAATGTTTTCAATTTATACAAGACAAACCGTGGAAAATGAGGTATAATATCAGATAAAAAAAACGTGCTGTTGTTCTCTGAAATCAGGTACACCTTTTAACAAAATGAAAACAATGAAGAATTCCTCGGGCAGCATTCCGGCATCCTCCGCCGCATTTTGCGCGCTGGTTTGTCTGCTGCTGTTTATCAAGTGTCAGCTTTTTTACTCTCATATCAATCTCGCCGGTTTTTCTCTCCTGTTCTCACTCCTTACGACGGCGATTTTTCTCCTTCTCTGGTCGCTGCTCTCTTTGATTTCAAGCCGTGCGGCCAAAGGCATCCTGTTTGCCGTTTACGTCGTTCTGTCCGTTTTCATGGCGGTTGACGCCGTGTACTATTCCTATGTCTCCAAGCTGCCGTCCGCGGCGCTTCTGGGGATGCTATGGCAGGTGTCCGATGTGTCCGGCACCATTCTCAATCTTCTCAAACCGTATCACATGGCGATGCTCCTTGATCTGCCGTTCTGGTGTATGCGCGCCGCGAACCGTTCGGACGACAAGATACGGGAAAACCTTCTCGACAAAATCGAACATCGGCTCCGCTCCATCAAGCTCCGCCCGGCGATTCCATACGGGGTCAGCTTCGGATTGTGCGCGTGCGCAGCGGTGACGGCGGTTCTTTGGCCGGAATTTGAGCCGCAGTACATGGCCAACGAGCTTTTCTGCTACCACATCCGCGACTTCTACACCGTTGCGAAGGACAGCACAACCGACCGTACAGTGGACAAGTCACTCTACACAGCCGCCAGTCAGGCGGACAGCAGCTATTATGGTCTCGCGGAGGGACGAAACGTCATCGTGATTCAGGTGGAAGCAATGCAGAACTTCGTCATCGGCGCATTCTACGAGGGACAGGAAATCATGCCGAACCTCAACTGTCTGATCGCCGAGGATTCGTTCTACTTTGACAATTATTATTATCAGATTGGCGGAGGCAACACGGCCGACGCGGAATTTGCGGTAAACAATTCCCTGTTCGCGCCGGAAAGCGACGCCGCATACGTAAAATACGCCGAAAACGATTACCACGGCCTTCCCTTCCTTCTCAAGGACAACGGCTACAGCGGCGCGCACGCGTTCCACAACTACATCGGCTCGTTCTGGAATCGGGAAAGCGCCTACCCGAACCAGGGCTTCGACAGCTTTACGTCGCTGGAAGACTTTGAGCAGAACGATATGTTCCCGATGGGCCTGTCGGACAAGCAGATGTTCGTGCAATCCATGGAGTCTCTTGTAACCTATGAAGAGCCGTTTTACGCGTTCTATGTCACCGTTTCGTCACATCACCCGTATGCAATTCCGTTAAAGGATCGTGAAATCGTGCTGAAGCCGGAGGATGAGGGGACGCTGTTCGGGTTATATCTCCAGGCAATGAACTACGTTGACCGCGCCATCGGTGAATTCATCGGGCATCTGAAGGACGCGGGACTTTACGACAATTGTATTCTCGCGATCTACGGCGACCATTATGCCCTTTCCAACACCGATCCGGAAAACGCGACCCGCGTTGCTGCGATGACAGACGGACAGTATTCCATTTTTGATGTCTTCAATGTGCCGTTCATCGTCAACGTGCCGGGGATTGGCTTCGCGGAAACCAAATCCGTCGCAGGCGGGCACATCGACGTGCTGCCGACGCTCCTTTGTCTGCTCGGCATCGACAACAATCGGACGGTCATGTTCGGGCAGAAT